>JBIKQS010000024.1:0-14674 GCA_044349575.1 Crocinitomicaceae bacterium | reverse complement strand
ATTATTTCATAACTACGTTCCGCACCTTCACGCTCAAGTTTTTCAACGTAACCTCTTTTTTGGATCGTAGAAATAGTTGGCGCATAGGTTGATGGTCTACCAATTCCTAATTCTTCTAATTTTTTAACCAATGAAGCCTCTACGTATCGTGATGGAGGACGTGAAAAACGTTCGGTAGCCGTTATTTCAATTCTAGAAATAGATTCACCTACAACAACCGCTGGGAGTAAGCCTTCTGTTTCGCTCTCATCCTCATCGTCTTCTATTTTTGATTCCAAATAAACTTTCAGAAATCCATCAAAGCGAATAACTTCACCTCTAGAAACAAAATTTTCACTTGATTTATTCGACTCAATTTTAATCGTTGTTCTTTCCAATTGTGCCGCGCTCATTTGACTAGCAATTGAACGTTTCCAAATCAATTCATATAATCGTTGTTCTTCTCTTTCTGCGTCAATTGAAGAAACTAAAAAATCAGTTGGTCTTATCGCTTCGTGAGCTTCTTGAGCATTGGAACTTTTAGTTTTGTATTTTGTAGGCTTCGAATAGGATTCTCCATACATGGAAACAATTGCACTCGTTGCATTTTGTACGGCCGTATCCGATAGATTAACAGAATCTGTTCTCATGTAGGTGATTTTTCCAGATTCATAAAGTCGTTGAGCTACAGACATTGTTCGGGAAACTGAAAATCCAAGTTTCAAACTTGCTTCTTGTTGTAACGTAGATGTCGTAAATGGCGCAGATGGCGTTTTTGTAGCCGGCTTTTGTTGAACATCACCAATTGAAAAATCAGCATCTTGATTTTTTTCAATAAACGAAAATGCTTCTTCAGATTTGGAGAGAGTATGATCTAATTCTGCTTTTAGAATTCCATTTTTTGCTTGAAATTGACCAACAACTTTGAAGAAATTTTGACTATTGTGTTTGTCAATTTCTTTCTCTCTTTCTACAATTAAACGCACTGCAACAGATTGTACACGACCAGCAGAAAGATTTGGACGTACTTTTTTCCAAAGAACAGGGGACAATTCAAAACCAACTAATCGATCTAACACTCTTCGCGCTTGTTGAGCATCTACTAATTCCTTATTGATCTTTCGTGGATTTTCAATTGCCTTTAGAATCGCCGTTTTTGTGATTTCATTGAATGTTATTCTTTTGGTATCTTTCTTTTCAAGATTCAATGCTTCATACAAATGCCATGAAATTGCTTCTCCTTCGCGATCCTCATCCGTTGCTAGCCATATTGTTTCTGCTGAAGCAGCCAATTTTTTTAATTCGCTAACTAATTGTTTTTTATCTGCTGAAATCTCGTAATTAGGTAAAAAATCATTTTCTAAATCAATAGACAATCCTTTTTTAGGAAGATCCCTAACGTGACCAAAACTTGATTTAACAACAAAATCTTTTCCTAAATAACCTTCAATGGTTTTTGCTTTAGCAGGAGACTCAACGATTACTAGATTCTTTGCCATAGTTATAGGAAATTAGTTTTTAAGTTTGCAAAAGTAACTTTTAATTTGTCGAATGACAAAAATTGAAATTATTTTTCAAAAAGAAAGGCTCTTAAAGTTCAGCAAGTTTAGTTAACTGACCTTTTACTTTTTGATTAAGCGTTACATGTACCTTTGCGTTTAAGGGTAGAAATAAGTCAATACGGGAACCAAATTTTATAAATCCAAATTCAGCACCTCCCTGAACCTGTTGACCTTCCTTTACATAAAAACAAATTCTTCGAGCTAATGCACCTGCAACTTGTCTAAACAAAACCTCAGTTCCTTTTTTTGTCTTAGTTACAATTGTGGTTCGCTCATTTTCAGTACTGCTTTTTGGATGCCAAGCCACTAAAAATTTACCTGGATGGTATTTTGTATAAACGATCTCACCAGAAACAGGATTAAAATTTGCATGTACATTAGTAGGGGACATGAAAATTGAAATTTGAATACGTCTATCTTTAAAATATTCAGTCTCTTCAACTTCTTCGATTACAACAATTTTACCATCGGCAGGACAAATAACATCATTTTCTTTACAAACAAAATCTCGTTTTGGCACTCTGAAAAATTGGATTACAGTAGCAAGTAGAAAAGTTGGGAGAAGACTTAACAAGACTAAAAAAGTAATTGAAAAATCCTTTCCGAAATTAATAATTCCAAATTCAATTAGAACATATAAAATGATTGCCCCTATAATGATTCCGTAACCTTCTTTATGTAATTTCATCTTAACTTAAAATATTTGTTCATAAATCATGTTCCAAAGATAGAAAAAAGGAACGGTAAATAATACGGCATCAAAGCGATCTAAAATTCCACCATGACCGGGCAGGATATTTCCTGAATCTTTAATATTCAAACTTCTTTTAAACAAAGATTCCAGTAAATCACCAAAAATAGCACATGGCGCAATAAGTATTCCCGCTATAATCCAATACATAAAATCAGAAGATGAAGTAAAAAATGCAATTGTTAATGAAATAATAATTGTCATTAGTATTCCTCCAATTGTTCCCTCCCACGTTTTTTTGGGTGAGATTCTTTCAAAGAGAGGCGTTTTTCCTATTTTTCTTCCAAATAAATAAGCAAAGGTATCATTGGCCCAAATCAATAAAAACATTCCCAAAAGTGGTGAAAATGTAAAGGTGTTTTGAATCACGATTCGATGCATTAATACAAATGGAACAACGAGGTAAAAAATTCCAAAAACAAATATTGAAATTGCCAGTAAAGGCTGAATTTGTTTCCTCCAAATTTCTACCAAGAAAACAAGAAAGAAAATTGCGAAAATGATAGCCAATAACAATTCAATTGAAATGTTATAAACATGCGATAGAACAAAGGAAACATAAATGAAAGCACCAACAAAAATAGTTGCTACTCGAGATTGTTTGTAAGCAGTATCCTTGAAAAGTGTCGAAAATTCATTAAGACCTAGTACCAAAAACAAGCCAAATACGATAGATTGTAAAACGGAACCGAGAAGAATTGACCCAACAATTAGTAGTCCGAAGAAAAATCCTGTAATCGCTCGAGTAACCAAATTAGACATTAAGAATAATTTTGTTATTCTTTTGATTCAGATGTTGGATTCTCATCCTTAGAACCCTTTTCCAAATCGGAATCGATATCTGTATCTGCTTGAGTAATATCTTCACTTTCAGCATTTGTATCACTAGGTGTGACGTCACTCTCTGGAATTATTTCTTTAGTCTCAGTAGCTTCTGGTAAAACATCTTCCTTATCCCATATTCTTCTTCCAAAAATACTTTCCAAATCTTCTTTAAAAATTACTTCAGCAGTTAGCAATTTATTTGCAAGTTGTTCCAGTTTACCTTTGTTTTCAGTAAGAATTTGAATTGCTCTAGCATATTGATATTCAATCATTTTGCTTACTTCTTCGTCAATTACTTTAGCCGTATCCTCTGAATAAGGTTTGGTAAACATATCCTTTCCTTGTGAGTCATAAAACGAGATATTTCCGATACGTTTATTCAAGCCATAGATAGAAACCATGGCATAGGCTTGTTTAGTGACTTTTTCAAGGTCTGATAAGGCACCAGTACTAATTTTACTAAAAATAACTTCCTCAGCGGCTCTACCGCCTAATGCAGAGCACATTTGATCAAGGATTTGTTCAGTAGTCGTAATTGTACGCTCTTCGGGAAGATACCATGCTGCGCCTAGTGATTGTCCACGAGGAACAATAGTTACTTTAACTAGAGGATGTGCATATTGAAGTAACCAAGATATTGTAGCATGACCCGCTTCGTGAAATGCAATAACTTCTTTTTCTTCGGCTGTAATGATTTTGTTTTTCTTTTCTAGGCCACCCACGATTCGGTCTACAGCATCCAGAAAATCTTGTTTATCAACTTGTTTCTTATCTTTACGCGCTGCAATAAGGGCTGCTTCATTACACAAATTAGCAATATCTGCTCCCGAAAAACCAGGTGTTTGTTTTGAAAGAAAATCTATATCTAAATTTTCAGCAAGCTTTAACGGTTTTAAATGAACTTGGAAAATTTCTTTTCTTTCGTTCAAATCAGGCATATCAACATAAATTTGACGATCAAAACGTCCTGCACGCATTAAAGCACTGTCCAAAACATCCGCTCTATTGGTAGCGGCTAAAATAATTACTCCAGAGTTTGTTCCAAAACCATCCATTTCTGTCAGTAACTGATTTAAAGTGTTTTCTCTTTCGTCATTTGAGTTAAAGCCATTATTTTTTCCTCGTGCTCTACCAATTGCGTCAATTTCATCAATAAAGATAATCGCAGGTGCTTTTTCTTTAGCTTGTTTGAATAAGTCCCTCACACGTGAAGCACCAACACCAACAAACATTTCAACGAAATCCGAACCAGATAAAGAGAAAAATGGAACCTTTGCCTCACCTGCAACAGCTTTAGCCAGTAATGTTTTTCCCGTTCCTGGAGGTCCAACAAGTAGAGCTCCTTTAGGAATTTTAGCACCGAGTTCGGTATATTTTTTCGGATTTTTTAAAAACTCAACAATTTCTACAATCTCCTCCTTCGCACCTTGCAATCCAGCTACATCTTCAAAGGTAATATTTGTTGATTTGCCTTTTTCATATACTTGAGCGCGGGATTTTCCGATATTAAAAATTTGACTTCCGCCACCACCACCACCACCACCCATGCGGCGCATAACAAACATCCAAATAGCAACTAAAATGATTATAGGCAACAAGAAACCAATAATTTGACCAAGCCAATCTGTTTCTTTAACAGCCTGATACGACAATGCAGGATCGCGCATTTTGATTTCATTTTCAAAATTCCCTAGATCACCGATCTCCTCTAATTCAAAAACTACTTTCTTGTCCTTTTTTGGAGAACTCGAGTTCATAGCCTTCTTCATGGTTTGATAGTCTGAGTTTGATCCTTCTTGAACTAGTTGTTTTCCAATTTGATTTAATTGAAATTCAACTCTTTCACGATTAACTATTCGAACTTTTTCAACTCCCTTTTTCTCAACCAACGTAAAGAACGTTTGTTTGGTATTTATTTTCGCTTTTCCGCTTCCATTCATAAATAGTTGGAAAGCGATAATCGCTACTCCAATTATTGCATAAATCCAGTAAATCGAAAAAGGACTCTTATTTTTTTTATCAGCCATTGTTTTAGTTCAAATTTGGTATATCTTTTCGAATTGCATCAGACCACAAATCTTCCAAATCGAAAAAAGTTCTTGTTTCTTTATAAAATACGTGAGCAACTACATCTATGTAATCTAACAAAACCCACTCACTTTTTGTTTTTCCCTCTGTATGCCAAGGACGTTGTTTTAGGTTTTTCCTCGTAAAACGAGCTACAGATTCTGCAATACCATCCACTTGTGTAGTCGATTCACCGCTGCAAATAACAAAAAAATCACATACTGCACTATCAATTCCTCGCAAGTCCAGAACAACTATATCTTTCGCTTTATTATCTTGCATTCCTTCAACAATTGCATCACACAACTTTTCAGACTCGCTTTGTTTTTTTGTTTTTGCCATGTATCTTTGATTCTTGCAAAGCTACGTAATATTTACTTCTATTAAGATATTCAATTCACATCTAAATGAAAAAAAACCTAAAAATAGGAGGTGTCATTACGTTTCTTGATTCTGTTGACTCAACGAACAACTATACTGCCAATCTTGTAAAGGAAAAAAAGATAGCGAATGGACAGGTCATAATGGCAGATATTCAAGGTGAGGGTAGGGGGCAGAGAGGGACTAAATGGTTGTCTGAAGGAGGAAAAAATCTCCTTGTATCATTCTATATTGAATTAGACAATTTGTCAGTAAAAAATCAATCGCTATTATTAAAATTTACTGCAGTATCCATTTTTGATGCTTTAACGTCAATGGGTTTACCCGCTAAAATTAAATGGCCGAATGATATTTTAATTGATGGTAAAAAGATTTGCGGAGTGCTTATTGAAAATCAGTTTATTGGACAAAAAATAAAAAATAGTATTATCGGAATTGGTTTAAATGTTAACCAAGAAAATTTTGAAATTGAACAAGTTACGAGTATAAAATTGGAATCAAAAGAGGAACAAGAAAGAATTGTTATTTTAGGAATTTTACTCAATGCTTTCAATAAAAATTTAGACTTATTACATACTAACCCTGATTATCTTGATCAATCTTACTTAAAAAACCTTTTTAAGTTTGACGAAGAGACTCAATTTTATTCCAATTTGCTTGGGAGTTTTACGGGAGTTATTAAAGGAGTTGATTTAGATGGGAAAATTATAATTTTACACGAGAATAACTTACATCATTTTGATTTAAAAGAAGTGAAATTCTGCTAGAGTAAATATGAATCCAAAAAATTACTTTTTCAAATTAGAGAATTTACCTGAGGGATTATCCTTACCAGAAAAAGTAGATTTCCCTTTTTTTTACACGCCGC
Organism: Crocinitomicaceae bacterium; assembly: GCA_044349575.1. Classification (GTDB taxonomy): domain Bacteria; phylum Bacteroidota; class Bacteroidia; order Flavobacteriales_D; family Crocinitomicaceae; genus UBA952. The sequence goes on along the minus strand of JBIKQS010000024.1, from coordinate 8,241 downwards.
ATTCAGTTGCACAAATTGCCGCTTTAGAAGTTCAAAAAGAGCTAGAAACCAGAAGCTTTAACCATGATTTTGGCATCGATAAAAGCGAAAGAAATGGGGCAATTGGTAAAATGTTTGGCGTATTAGTCGTTCGCAAAAGAAATGGGCAACTTGGTTATCTGAAAGCATTTTCTGGAAAATTAGGAAATAGTAATTTTCACCAAGGATTTGTGCCTCCTGTATTTGACATCCTTCAAGAAGATGGATTTTTTAAAAGAGAAGAAGCTGTTTTAAATAATCTTACCAGTGAAATTGAACAGATTGAAAAAAGTAAAAACTACTATTTTTTAAAAGAGGAATGCAAACGGAGACAAATTGAGTTTCTCGAAAAATTAAGTGATTTCAGGTTTCATTTAAAAAGTAAAAAGAAAGAAAGAGATGAGATTCGAAAAAAAAATAGTTCGCTTTTGGCTGAAAATGAATACAACTTATTGTTGGAAAAATTAAAACAAGAAAGTATTTCGCAACAAATGGAGTATAAAAGACTGAATAAAAGTCTGAGTGATGAACTAATAATTGAAAGAAAAGAGCTCGATAAAATTGAGATTCACTTAACTGAATTAAAAACTATCAGAAAGCAGAAATCAAATGAATTGCAAAATAAGATTTTTAATCAATATACTTTTCTAAATCAAAATCAAAAGACACGAAGCTTATTATCCATTTTTAAGGATAGTATATTTCAAGTGCCACCGGCAGGAGCAGGCGAGTGTGCGGCACCAAAACTTTTTCAATTTGCATTTTCACATGATTTAGAACCAATTTGTATGGCGGAATTTTGGTGGGGGATGCCTCCAGATTCTGAGGTGCGCGTGCACAAACAATTTTATCCGGCTTGTAGAGGAAAATGTGAACCTATACTTGATCACATGCTGAGTGCCAGTACAGTAGAGGCTAATCCGTTGAATACTCAAAGTAAGTTAACTGATTTAGAAATACTTTATGAAGATGAATGGGTTGTGGCAATTAATAAGCCACATGATTTCTTATCTGTACCAGGAAAAATTTTAACAGATTCAATTTTAAACCGACTAAAGGATAAATACCCACATGCCACAGGTCCTTTATTGTTGCATCGAATAGATATGTCAACATCCGGAATTCTTCTTGCTGCCAAAACATCAGAAATTCATAAAATTCTTCAAAAGCAATTTATTGAACGGAAGATTCAAAAAACCTATCATGCTGTTTTAGATGGTTTAATAGAAAAAGATACCGGTGTGATTGATTTACCTATAATATTAGATGTTTTAGATAGGCCCAAACAAAAGATTTGTTTCGAGGAAGGTAAAAAAGCAATCACCAATTTCAACGTTTTAATGAGAAAAAATGGCAAAACGTTCATTGAGTTTTTTCCAATTACTGGTCGAACACATCAACTGAGGATTCATGCTGCACATCATTTAGGATTAAATTGCCCTATTTTAGGGGATGATTTATATGGAAGAATAAATGAAAGATTGTATTTACATGCATTTCAATTGACTTTTTTTCATCCTATTAAGCAAATGGATGTTAAACTAATCTCGTCAAGTAAGTTTGAAGAACTCTTTTAAGTGCAACTTTTAAACATTCAGAATCGTCTGAAATCAAAATGAACTAATGAAAATACTTAAGATATCGTTAATTTTTACATTACTAATTCAGTTCCCTGTTTTTTCTCAAACAATACCTTGTCCCTTTGTTAATGCTGGCCCTGATCAAACTGCTGATTGCTCGTCAGCTCAAGGTTGTTCTAACTTAGTTGCTACATTTTTAGATATTCGAGAAACTACAAGTTATGGTGTTGAATCAATACCACACAATCCACCAATACCTTACAATCAAGCTGGAGGAACGGGGGTTTCAGTAAATATCGATGACGTATGGAGTGATGTTGTTAATTTACCATTTCCATTTTGTTTCTATGGACAAACATATAATCAACTGTTAATTGGGTCAAACGGAAATTTAAATTTTAACCTGGCAAATGCAGGAGGTTATTGCCCTTGGCCATTTACAGCAAGTTGTCCTTCTCCTAACCTGGTTAATATGGGTAATATATTTGGAGTTTATCATGATATCGATCCAAGTGTGTGTGGAAACATCAATTATTTTGTTAGTGGAGCTTTTCCTTGTCGTCAATTCATTGTTTCATTTGATTTAATTTGTCATTTTAGTTGTACTTCAATTACCAGTCGTCATATGATGGTATTAAATGAAACAACCAATTATATAGATGTTTATGTTGAATCCAAACCATTATGTAGTGGATGGAATGGAGGAAGAGCTATTGTTGGTGTTCAGGATCCAGCTGGAAATTTAGGGATAACAGCCCCAAATAGAAATTCAGCGCCAACATGGACTGTAACAACCCCTGAAGCATGGAGATTTAAACCTTCTGGTAATCCACTTTACACAATTGAGTGGTTTCAAGGTGCAACCTCATTAGGAACAAATGATTCAATAACAGTATGTCCTGCAGCTCAAACTACTTACACGGCTCAATTTACATACACTCAATGTGGAGCAGTTGCACCAACTGTGCTTACTGATAACGTAGTTGTTACGCCTGCACCAGGTCAAATCACAGCTACTATTACTCCACAACAAAGCACATGTGGTCAGGCCAATGGTTCAGTATCAATTACTGCATCTGGTGGAAGTGGAACCTTAACTTATTCAAGTGATAATGTAAATTTCGGATCTAACTCTAACTTTAATGGCCTTTCATCAGGGAATTATACTTTCTATGTACAGGACCAAGGAGGTTGTACTGTTTCTTTACCTGTTCAAATAACGGACTTATCAACGCTTACTGCAGCAATTGGTTCCATAATTCCGACATTGTGCAATGGTTCATCTGATGGGAGTGTTTCTATATCTGCTTCAGGAGGAACCCAACCCTATTCATTCGTTGTAGGATCAGGCACTCCTCAAGCAAATCCACTATTTTCCAATTTAACAGCTGGAAACTACGTTTTCACTATTCAAGATGCACAAGGATGTCAGGTAACAGTAAATGCTACTGTAACAGAACCAACTGCCATACAGCTAGCCGAACTTTCGACAGTAATTTCATCTTGTAATCTGCCTAATGGTGCGTTAGAAGTTTCTGCATCGGGCGGAATTTTACCTTACTCGTACTCCATTGATAATTTTACTACGAGTCAAAATTCTGGGCAATTTGGAAATTTATTGGCCTTAACCTATACTGTTGAAGCACAAGATTCAAACGGTTGTTCTACTCAAATTAACGTCGTTGTAAACAGCGATAATTCCGTAATTGCGATTCCTGGAAATTCCGTACCAACATCATGTAACGGCTCCAGTGATGGTCAATTATCCGTTTTCACATTCGGAGGACCTGCTCCTTATCAATTTTCAATTAATAATTCTACCCTAGGAGTAGATTCAGTTTTTTCAAACTTGTCGGCTGGAAGTTATTTACTGACTGTAATAGATGCGAATGGTTGTATTGATACCGTTACAATGAATGTTTCTGAACCAACTGCATTAACTGTAAACACAGGAGTTCCAGTAACAGTTTGTTTGGGTGAGCCTGTGTCATTATCAGCCAACGCATCAGGTGGAACTGCACCATATTTCTATTCATGGAATGGTGCAAATGTAAATCCTTTAAATTTTACAGCTAATACCACACAGACAGACCAAGTTTTGGTAACAGATGCCAATGGATGTACTAGCACAAATCAAATAGTAACTACAGTTCTTCCGTTACCCATAGCAAATGCTTCAGCAAATCCAGTGAGCGGAGGAGTGCCTTTACAAGTAACGATTTCAAATTTATCACAGAATGCTTCAATTTTTGATTGGAATTTTGGTAATGGTTCGAATGATCAAACAACTGATTTATCAACTGTATCAACAATTTATGGTGTTGACGGTACATTTGTAATTGAATTAATTGCGTCAAACGGATTATGTCAAGATACATGGTACGATACAATTGTTGTAATCCCCGTTCTCCCTCTAGAAGTTGATGTTCCAAATGTTTTTACACCTAATGATGACGGAAACAATGAAGGATATTCTGTTTGGACAAAAAATGCAGCATCGATTGAAGCGGTGATTGTAAACCGTTGGGGAAATACAATGGTTGAAATTGACGATTTATTGTATCAATGGGATGGAAATACACCCAGCGGTGCAGAAGCTAGCGAGGGTGTTTATTTCATAAAGTATAAAGTGATTGGCTTGGACGGAACTGAAGTTTCAGGCCATACATTTTTTCATTTGATTCGATAATAAATTTTTATTGTAACAGCAAAATTTTAGTACCTTTATCAAGGAAATTTAACTAGAATTTATGCGTTATATACTATTTTTAAGCCTTTTATGCTCAGTTGTAAGTGTTTCATTCTCACAAAATAATTGGAAATCAGAATATACTAGGCCAAAAGTATTTATTGAAAATAAAGGTCAATTTGACGGGTATGCAGATGCAAAAATCGGGAAAATAAATTACGCCGTTGATTTAGGTAAAACAAAAATTTTATTTGGTCAGAAGGGGGTAGCATATTCCTTTATGGAATCTGATAAAATCGCAAAAGAAAAGAGGGGAGAGGTAGCCCAAAATCTTCAGGTAAATTCTATTTCAGATCACAAAAGCAAAGAACAACTAGTAGGGAAATTTCTCTTTAAATCTGACAATGTAACTATGCTTTGGGGGAATTCAAATCCATGTAATATTATTCCCTTCAACAAAAGTGCTTCCTATTTTAGTTATTCATTTAAAGATAATTCAGGGACTTTAAGAAATGAAAATCAAATTAGTGGTTTTGATCAGATCACTTATGAAAATATTTATCCAAATATTGATATTCAATTTACAGTTCATCCAGAATCGGGTGTTAAATACGCCATTTTACTTAAGCCTGGAGCTAATCCATCAGATGTAAAAATGGTTTATGATACAGACCTTAAAATAGAAGGAGGAAAAATTATGATACCAACTATTTTTGGAGATATTATTGATCATGAACCCTATACTTTCTATTCAACAGGAGAAGAAATTAAATCTGCATTTTTACTTTCCAATTCAAATACGGTACAATTTCAGCTTGAAAATTATAATTCAAAAAGAACGGTAATAATTGATCCTTGGACGCAAACTCCTTCTTTTCCTACTAATTGGGATTGCGTATGGGAATGTGATAAGGATGCAGCTGGTAATGTATATGTATTAGGTGGGATAATGCCAATGCAAATTCTCAAGTATAATGCAACGGGAGCTCTTCAGTGGACGTATAATACACCTTACGACACCGCTAATGTATGGCTAGGTACCTTTGCTGTCGATAATCTTGGTAATTCATATGTTACTGCGGGCTCTACTGCACAAATACAAAAAGTAAATTCAACGGGAGCTTTAGTATGGAATAACACAACTCCAGTTGGCGCTTTTTCAAATGCAGAATTTTGGACCATTTCATTTAATTGTGATCAAACAAAACTTGTTGTAGGAGGAACTGGCGGATCTGCACTTACGTTAAGTGCAACTGTATATGATATAAATGTTAACACAGGCGCTGTAATTACCAGTGCTGACTTTGCTCAAGGAAGCACATTTGGTTTTCCACCTTCCATTCAAGAGGTTCGTGCAATTTGTACTTCGCCAAATGGTAAATATTATTTCATGACACAAGATACTGTTGGTGCTTTCAGCCAAAACTTTAATCTTTGTTCAGGTAGCCCTTTGCTCTATAAAGTTGACAACTCCTATGATTTAGGTTATAAGTGTGAAAACTACCGCTACGATAACTCAGGAATATGTGCTATAAAGGCAAATAACGCTTTCTATTATACCCAAAATGGATCGAATGTTCACAAACGAAATCTTCAAACAGGTGCTATTCTTACAACGGCAACTATTCCTGGCGGTACTTCAACTACTTCTTTGGGTGATTTTTCGGTAAGTAATAGCGGCTTGGATATTGATAACTGCGGAAATGTTTACGTCGGTTCTTCAACAGGTGTGGTAAAATATGATGCCAACCTAACCCAATTAGCAACATATCCAACTTCGTTTAAAGTTTATGACGTACATGTTTCTATTGCGGGAGACATCATTGCCGGTGGAAGTACGGGAAATTCTTCAAACGCAACGAGAACAGGTTACATACAATCTTTTGCTGCTTCTGCCTGTGCGCCCCTTGCTGCAAACTGTTGCGATGCTACAATATGTCCAATTCAAAGTGTTTGTCAGAATGATGCTGCATTCAACTTAACGGTCGCTACTCCGGGAGGAACATGGTCTGGACCTGGAATTAGTTCCACTGGTCAGTTTAATCCATCCACAGCGGGCGTGGGATCTCATACTATTACTTATACTTTGCCTTGTGGATCAGAATCAATAATAATTGTTGTTAGTCCTTGTCAAGCTCTGACGGCATGTATCGAAACAAATGGAAGTATTTCTATATCTGGGGGAGTTGCTCCTTACACATGGGCTTATTTTCAACCAGCTACAAATACTCCAATAACGACTCAAACACAATGTCAATCTTGCGGCTATACGTGGTTTTTTGGGCAATGTTTAAACGGAATCACACCTGTTACAGCTTGTAGTTCGCCTGCCCAATGGGTTAACTTTGCAACAGGAATCAATGCCACGGCACCTGTTGGCGTTACTCAAGTTCAGGTTACGGACAATGCCGGAACTGTAACCGTTTTTACAATTTCATCTTTAACTGCTTGTAATAATGTGCCGTGTCCAACAATAACAGTCTCAAACTTAACGCAAACTAACGTTTCTTGTTTTGGCGGAACCGATGGATCAGCAACTGTATCAGCAACTGGAGGTACAACACCTTATACGTATTCCTGGTCACCTGGAAATTTAGTTGGAGTCACTCAAACAAATCTAGCCGCAGGAAATTACACCGTAACAGCAACAGATAATGCAAATTGTACTGGAACTATATCGATTTCTGTAACTCAACCACCAGCCATTCAATTGACATTAGGAATCATAACCCCTGCTGCTTGTGGTAGTTCTTCGGGTGCTGCATCCGTTAGTGTAAATGGGGGAACTGGACCATATTCCTTTGTTTGGAGTCCAAATGTTGGAAATTCGTCAAGTGTAACAAATATTTCTGGAGGAACTTATTCTGTTCAAGTGACAGATGCAATTGGATGCCAACAAACCATAGATGTACTTGTGCCTACTATCGGAGGACCTTCAATTTCCAATATAATTGTAACAGATAATGAATGTTTTGGTGATCAAAATGGAGGTATAACAATTTCAGCTAATGGTGGAACCAGTCCATATACGTACTCATTGAATAATGGAAACACTCAAAATTCTAATGTTTTTGCTAATTTAAATGCTGGTAGTTATGATGTGACTGTATTTGACGCTACCAATTGTCCAAGCTCCCAGACGGTTACAATTACTGAACCTCAAGAATTATTAGCCGATGCAGGACAAAATCAAAGTGGTTGTGCAACAGATGTATTTGATTTATCAGGATTAGCGGTAGGAGGGACCTTACCCTATCAATACAATTGGATTGGAGTGCAAAATAATCAAAACGTTCAGGTTTCACCGGTTATTTCAAACACATATACGCTCGAAGTAATCGATTTAAATGGCTGTTTAAGTACAGATGTTGTTTCAATTCAAATTATTCCATGTGGTTCTTTGGTTGTTTTTGTTCCTAATGTTTTCACACCAAACGGTGATTTGAATAATGATACGTACGGAATAATCTCCCAAAATGCACTTTCACAAGAGGCTGTTATTGTAAATCGTTGGGGAGATGTTATGGTGGAATTAAATTCACCAAATCAAACATGGGATGGTAAAACAAACAACGGAAATATAGCAAAAGAAGGTGTTTATTTTATAAAATACCGTTTAACGGGACTCAATAACACAGAAGAAATCGGTCATACATTTTTTCATTTACAACGTTAACGTTTGGAGTTTTTATCGATCAGTGTTAATATTTGGACATTTAATATTATTCCTATTTAATCCCTAAGTATTCTTATCAAACTTTGAGTTTAATTTTCGTGAAGTCAATAGTTAAGACGTTAAAATGTCCTGTCAATTTGTTATATAATTAATATTATGTTAAATAGACTTATTACAATAAAAAAAAGCACCTCTTTTGGAGATGCTTTCTTTTGAACTAAAATTAATTAACTGTGATTTATTGAACTACGAATTGGATGTTTTGTGTTGTTTGTGCT
>JBIKQS010000215.1:0-4633 GCA_044349575.1 Crocinitomicaceae bacterium | reverse complement strand
AACACATAATTTCCTTCTTTGTCGTATTTAAAATCTGTGTAAATAACAGCGTTTACAATTTTACCGTTCTCATCAATGAGTCCGAATTTACCATTTTTTTCCACCAATGCTCGCTTGTTTCGATAGCCGTGAACTTTATCAAATTGTGCCGAAATTAAGAGTTTTCCTTTGGAACTTACTAGGCCATATTTTTTTTCTTTCACATAAAAAGACAATCCATTAACTTGGGGCATCAACTTACCAAAATTGTGTTTGTAAGTCGCACCTGATTTATAGTCAAAAATGAAAAATTCATTGTTTTCATTTCCGCAATGAATGAGAGAATCGTACCAGACTAAATAAGTATAACTCGGTTCTAGAATCACTTTACCAGAAAGATCTAGCAATCCCAGTTTTCCATTGCTGGTTACCTCAATGAAATTACGGTGCAACTGCCCAATTCTATCATAAACTATCGGACATAAAAGTTCACCCGAACGATCGATTAAACCCCATTTGTTGTCTTTCCTTACGGTTGTAATTTTATTGTAAAAGTTACCAATTTCCCAATAGACAGCTGGTAATAAAACTTTTCCCGTTGAATCAATTAGGCCAGAATGTAGCATTTTTCCGTTGGGCACTTCTATATATTGGGTATAAACAATGAAATTATCCCGTCGGTATTCGATAGTAACTGTTTCTAATTCAAAAGGAACAATGAGTTTTCCCTCTACATTCAGAAGTCCATTGCGTTTCTGTGCATCTTGCACTTTAAAACCTTGTTCAAAGGGAATTATTGAGCTAAAAATAGCTGGAGTCACTTCCTCGAGTTGTCGTGAAAGCAGTCCTTGATAAAGCGTGTCGTTTTTTGAAATGGTATAAATCAACAGATTATTAATGCGAGTGTCAGAAATTTGTTTGTATTGATTGGTTTTTATGGGATTCCCGAAGCGATCCATAAATGAAACAAAACTTTGTGATTGTATTGCATACCGATTTTCACTTATCCGTCTTAAAGGAATTTCAGAACCCGGAAGTGTCAATTGAAATAAGCTATCATAAATAGCAAACCTTTTAATTTCACGTTTATCTTCGTTTGTTGCATCTTTAATTTTGGGAACAATGGCTATTTCATAAAACAATTTAGAATAGCGTTCTACCAAATACTCACCGTCAGCATAATCAATTACGAGATGATTCATTGGTATGGCAATTTTTCCAAGTGTATCTAAAACCCCAATAAGTTGAACGCCTCTCTCAGGCATTTCTGTACGTTTTTTGGGAACAAAAATTCTTGAAATAAAATAGCCATTACCGTAGAAATCTTTCATTGTTTTTTGATAGCGATAGTACCCTTGATTTCTTATAGAATTTAAACGTTGCTTATGCGTAATTTTTTGACAGGAATCGGGTGCACTCAAATGTAATTGACCAACGTTTAGTACACCATAATTAGCGATTATTTCTCCTTTCAGATTTCGTATTAAATACCCATTCATTCGGTTTATCATCATTGCATCGTGGTGAGAAGAGCCTCCTCGTGGATACATTGCGTCTGCCATCGCACCTTGTTTTAAAGATTGTGTATAGTAATCTATTTCAATAACTTGCACGCTATCATAGAAAGGAAAATAATAAATTGGCAATGTAATCTCATCGAAATTGAACTGATTAGATTTAGGCTGAAATTCCTGACCAACAGCGCAGAAGGACACTAATAAAAAGCAAAGAATTGTTTTCATCTAACTCAATACATTTGATAATAGGATTGGTTCAATTTTATTCACATAAACAGCAGAATGAGAAGAGAAATTTAAACGTTTGAATGCTTAAAAAATGGTTGAATTTTAAACTATTACAAATAACTCTCACCAAATTAAAAATGGCAAACGAGTCATTTTTACTACTATTTACTCATTTTTTATTTATTAGTTTTTTCAGATAAAGATGAACTTCGTAAGTTGAAAAAATATAACTTTATAAGCCTTCAGATTATAATTTTAACCAAGATGAAAAAAATTATACTAACAGTTCTTTTAACCTGGTGTCTTCATGGATTTTCCCAAACAGATAGTACAGCCCCCAAGAATTTGCGCCTTATTCACAAAAATCATTTCGGATTAAGTATGGGCGGTCCGGGTTTTTTTGGACCGTATTACGAACATTTTTTTAATCAAAATTGGAGTATCGAATCTGGGTTTGGGACACTATTAGTAATTAATTCAGCATATGTCGGTGGGCGCTATTATTTTGGTGAAGAGGATAAATTACAACGATTCGCACCCTATGTAGGCGCTGCTTTTGGCGCTGCTTTTTATCTTGGCGGAGGTGGCTCTGGAGGAATTGACGGCGCTGGAACTCCAATTGGTTATGTGCCAGTTGGTATTCAATTTCTAAGCCGGAAAGGGTATGCTTTTTCACTCGAGGCAGCTTGTCTTTATTTTGATGGAGAATATATTCCTATGGGAGCATTGAAAATCCGAATGCTTAAAAAACGCAAGAAAAACCCAACAAAGCGCGAGAATGTAAAGAGCCCAAAGTCTTATTCTTTGAAAAAAAATATGCCATACAGTTTGGGGATTAATTTAAGTTCTTTTTTAAATCCAAACTTTGTATTTCAGGGTAAACCTGATTTGTTTTTCGCTTCAAATCCAAATTTTGATTTTTTTATTCAAAAAGAAATCTCTTCAAAATATGCCTTGAGGTTTCCTGCTAGAATTGGCTTAAATGCAAACTATAACTGGGAAAGCCGGGTTAATCAAGATATTTATCGAAATGCAAATAAAATAATAATTGCCGACCTTGGTTTTGAGCCTTTGTTTTATGTATATCGAAAAAAATCACTTACTGGGTATGTTGCTCCAAGTATCAGTGTAGGCATAGGTCGAAAAATACCTAAAGAATATTTAGTTTCTGAATCGCAAGGAGATTATAAATACACCGCAGGAGGATCCTATTCTTATGGCAAATACGGATGTTCATTTGGGGTACGTTGGGCTCTAACACGTTTTTTACAGCTTGGAATGGAATACGGAGGATATATTGCTAATAATTCCTATTCAACAAGTACAGGTATTGGTAATTTTGGCCAAAAATATTACAGCGGATTATCTGGTAAGTATTTTTTGGTTTGTCAATTGGGTGCCAGAAAATAACAATTTCTTTGTTCAGTAAAAAAGGCTATTAAACAAAATCAACTAAACGGATGATTCTTCACTTCTTTTATCCGCAAACCAATCAGTTTTTCAATACTTTTGATATAAGGTTGTTCCTCCACATCACAAAAAGAAAGGGCTTTTCCATTTGCTCCAGCGCGACCAGTTCTACCAATACGATGCACATACGTTTCCGGAATATTCGGAATGTCATAATTGATAACCAATTCTAATTCATCGATATCAATTCCTCTTGCTGCAATATCTGTGGCAATGAGTACCTGAATCGTTCTGTTTTTGAAATTATTCAAGGCATTTTGACGAGCATTTTGTGATTTATTTCCATGAATAGCTGCCGCTTTGATGTTGGCCCTCGAAAGAATTTTAACCACGCGATCTGCACCATGTTTAGTTCTTGTAAAAATCAAAACAAAATTAACGGTCTTTTCGGTTAAAATATGGAGCAATAAATCCTTTTTCTGAGCTGTTACAACATGATACAATTCTTGTTCAATTTTTTCAGCAGTGGATGAAACCGGTGTTACAACAACCTGTTTTGGATTGGTTAACATTGTGCTGGCAAGCGATTTTATTTCTTTCGGCATTGTAGCTGAAAAAAACAAGGTCTGTCTTTTGGCAGGAATAAGCTTAAGAACTTTCTTCACGTCATGTATGAAACCCATGTCCAACATGCGATCTGCTTCATCTAAAACAAAAACTTCCAAGCTTCTTAAATCGATATAGCCTTGTTGTTGTAAATCTAATAAACGACCAGGAGTGGCTACTAAAATGTCAATTCCATTTTTTAAGCGATTAATTTGATTAAGCTGACTAACACCGCCAAATATAACCGCATGCCGCAAGTTTAAATTACTTCCATAATCTTTGATGTTTTCTTCAATCTGAATGGCCAATTCGCGCGTTGGAGTTAGAATTAAGCATCTGATTTTTCTACGGCCTTCATTTTTTTGTGTTTTAACTAAGTTTTGAAGAATTGGAATAGCAAATGCTGCCGTTTTCCCAGTTCCTGTTTGCGCACAACCCATAATATCAGTACCTGAAAGTATGATTGGAATTGCTTGTTGTTGAATAGGTGTTGGGTTTGAATATCCTTTTTTTTCAAGAGCGTTTAAGATCGGCTCTAAAAGATCGAGTTCTTTAAATGTCATAAATAGATGTTATTCTACGAAGACACAAAAAGAATGAAATCCTAGAATTTTTTACAAAGGTAGGTGAACAAGGCTCCAAAACCTATTTTTTTAGATGAAATAGTGAAAATGTTGAATTGTAGAAAAAAAAAGAGGCTGCCCTAAAACAACCTCTTAATTAATTATAGTGAACTGTGATTTACACCAAACCTTGGTCAATCATAGAATCAGCAACTTTCACAAATCCTGCGATGTTTGCTCCCTTCACGTAATCTACATTTCCGTCTTCGCCTTTTCCGTATTTCACACACGCTTCATGAATAGAAACCATAATACCATGTAAACGTTGAT
>JBIKQS010000254.1:0-4069 GCA_044349575.1 Crocinitomicaceae bacterium | reverse complement strand
TTGTTCGGTAAAGTTTGTTATTGTATCAGGAAAAACCGTTGCTACAATTGAGTCAGTGCGAGGTGGGCCAATATATCCGTGATCATAGTTGAAATTCCCGCCAAGAACTAAATCAATTGTCTTATATTTTTTGGAATAAAGGAAATTAAATCCATGAATACCCGGATAGTTTTCGTTCCACTTGGCATCTGAAGACGACGATGGTGCAGAGTAAGCCCCAGAATAAACATTTACCTTGAAAACAGGTTTTTGTTGTGGATAGGCCGTTCGAATATGAATGGAACCAGATAATGCTGAACTTCCTGATAGAACAGAAGCAGCTCCTTTGATTACCTCTACTTGACTGATGTTTTCAATCGGAATGAAGCCCCACTCAGGTCTTCCTGCATCTCCTGAAAGCATTGGCATATCATCAACAATAACTGCGACTTTTGAGCCAACGCCGAAGGTAAATCCACTACCACCTCGAATTTGAGGTTCACCATCTAAGATGTTTAAGCCGGGTGTTTGATCTAAAGCTGTTTCAATACTTCTTGTATTCTTATTTTCAATTAATTGTGGCTTAATAACAACCATAGAAACAGTTTGATCTTCAATCGATTTATCAAATTTTCCAACTTTGATTTCAAATTGATCCAATTCTTTAACAAGAGATCTAAGTTTTATATTATGGGTTGAAGTTTGTCCGTTTAAAATATTCACTGATGAGGTATCATTTTTCATGTCTGTATATCTACAAACAAGTTTTGCTGAACCAACAGGAAGTTCCATTTGATAAAAACCTTTTTCATTGGTTCGAGCTCCTCTCGTAAAATCTTTTTTATAGATTATTTCTGCTCCTTCTACTGGTAAGCCCTTATCATCAGTTACAAAACCTTCGAGTATTCCATTTTGAGAGAATAATCCAAAGCAAATAAATGAGGCGACAAAAGTGAGTAAAATTCTCATTAAAATTACGGAACTAATATTTTAATAGAAGAGTTAGCCGATTGAATAAAATATAAGCCGGAATTAAGCATTAATCCATTTATTTCGTCTTTTGTACCCATTTTCTGAACTTTTCCTTCAGTTGAAATCACGGAAATTTGACCTGTATCTCCAGAAATTATTAATCCGTTTTGGTTTGAATAATAAGCAGAAAAATTGGATTCTTCTTTATTGGAATTTAACCCAACTGAACTATTGTAAATCAATTCTATATCATCTACTAGGACCTCGTCATTGTTTGATCCTCCACCTGGTGTTTTATTCGTTGTAAATGTAATTAATAAATATTGTGGAATTGGCGCAGGCGCTCCAGGTACATAATTAAATGGAACCGAAATTCGAGACCATGATCCATTTGTTCTACCATAATTTCGTTCTGCTCTTGCTGCAATATGAGGAATTGAATTGGCATCTAAAGGATCTCTTAAATCATATGAATCATGAATGATTGCGTGTACGCGAGCTGAATCATTGGCAGAGGCAGCGGTATATTTTACCCAAAACACGAGTGAATCGGGACTTGCTGTAAATGCTTCTGAGAAATTTGCATCAGCTGTTAAGGAAATATTGTAATTGTTAGGATCATTTGCTGTTGTACTTCCCATGTTTATCCGTCCAACTGTAAGATTGCCATTTGCAATGATACCTAGCGTAGATTTCGACCAAATTCGTGCGCAATATTGTCCGCTGGCACCGCTTCTTATAGCGGTAGAGCGTTGAAGTTGTTGAGATGCAAAGGCAGTGAAACTCCCTTGTGCAGTTTTAAAGCTGTTCCAATTGTTGGGTTCCTCAGATGCTTGTCCAACGTTTTCCCATAATTCCATATTTGAATTTCCAATTTGCTGTGCTTGAGCAAATGAAAATGAAAAACTTAAAAGTAAAAATGTAATTTTTTTCATAGTTGAAATTTTAAATTCAACTACAAATGAAAGAAAAAAAACAGTTCAGAAATAAAAATTGATAATGATTTGTAAACGAATTATTAACCAACTGGTTAAACCAATTGTAGTTCTTCTTCCCAAATTTTGAAAGAGAATGGCACTCTGACCATGTGTTCGTAGTCTTTTCCAACTTCCAACATGTCTCTATCTGCCAAATGATAATACCATTCAACTTCAGCAGTAAGACCTCGATCTTTTAAATCATTTAATTGATAAAGTAAGTGCAAAATATTTTTGGAAGATGAAATGTTCAAATACGCAATATCAACTCTAAATATTGTTTTATCAGCTGGAGCGGTTATGTATTTTTTGAACCAATCTATTACTGGCGACCAAAATTCATCGCTGTTTTCAGGGATTGATTTACCATGAATTTCCATAATTCCTGTTTGCTCAAAACGAATGGAGGGTGTTAATGATGTCGCTGTAATTGAAAGTGTTTCCATAAAATTTGTAACTATTACTAAAAATAATGAAAGCCAAATTTAACAACTTTTTACATTTTCCCCAAATAAATTAAACCTTTGTTGTTGATAATATAGTTTAACTCAAAAATAAGGGTCTTTATTTGTTGATAATCAAATGCTTATAGCGGAGTGAAAACTACTTAATTGGATGCAAAGATAGTTCCTGTTCCAAGTATTTTGCTGTATGTGATTTGTCTTTGAATTTTTTCACCAATTCTTCTGGTGTCCCTTTTCCAATTATTTCCCCACCAAATTTACCTCCTTCAGGACCTAGGTCAATCACATAGTCGGCTACTTTTACTACATCTAGGTTATGTTCAATTACCAAAACCGTATTTCCTTCATTAACCAATCGTTGTAAGACGTCCAATAACATGCGAATGTCTTCAAAATGTAATCCTGTTGAAGGTTCATCTAATAAATAAATGGTTTTTCCAGTACTTTTTTTTGCTAATTCTGAAGCTAACTTAATGCGCTGTGCTTCGCCTCCTGAAAGTGTAGTAGATGGTTGACCTAGTGTAATGTATCCTAAGCCTACAGAATATAAAGTTTGTATTACACGCGATATTTTTGGAATGGATTCAAAAAATGGTACAGCTTCTTCAACTGTCATATTTAGTACATCTGAAATTGATTTTCCTTTAAAACGTACTTCTAACGTTTCGCGATTGTATCGTTTTCCTTGACATGTATCGCATTCCACATAAACATCAGGTAGAAAATTCATTTCGATTTGTTTTAAACCCCCACCATTGCAGGTTTCACATTTCCCTCCAGCTACATTAAAAGAAAATCTACCGGGTTTGTATCCTCTAATTTGTGCTTCAGGTAAGGAGGAAAACAACAATCTGATTTCATCAAAAACTTTGGTATAGGTTGCTGGATTTGAACGAGGTGTCCTTCCAATTGGACTTTGGTCAATTTCTATTACTTTGTCAATGTGTTCCAATCCATGAACTGATTTATATTCCAATGGTTTTTTTACACTGTCATACACATAATGCATGAGAATTGGAAGTAATGTATTTGTTATCAATGAAGATTTTCCGCTTCCTGAAACACCTGTTACACAGGTAAAAGTCCCCAAAGGAATTGAAATATCGACATTTTTTAAATTATGACCTATAGCACCTTTTAATTCAATGAAGTTTCCATTTCCTTTTCTTCTTTTTTTGGGTATTTCTATCGATTTTATTCCACGTAGATACGCCGCAGTCGAAGAATTAGAATCGTTCAACAAGTCTGGTTTGGCAACCTGAATAATTTTACCGCCATGTTTTCCAGCGCCGGGTCCAATTTCCACTACCCAATCAGCTGATTCAATCATTTCTTTGTCATGTTCTACAACAATAACTGAATTTCCGGTATCACGTAATTTTTGCAGGGAACGAATAAGTCGCGTATTATCGCGTTGATGCAAGCCAATGGAGGGTTCATCCAACACATAGATAACGTTTAACAATTCACTTCCAATTTGTGTAGCTAAACGAATTCGTTGTGCTTCTCCTCCGGATAAACTTCGGGCAGAACGATGCAATGTTAGGTAATTTAAGCCGACATCAAGCATGAATGAAAGTCTGGAACGAATTTCTTTTAATATTTCTGTTGCAATTTGAAGTTGTGCATGGGTAAAATGGTTTTCAATAGAGTTAAACCATACAGCCAGTTCGCTCA
>JBIKQS010000214.1:0-4645 GCA_044349575.1 Crocinitomicaceae bacterium | reverse complement strand
AGGATGGCCCCAATTGAATTTTTAATGGCACTGGAGAAATATCTAATGCTTGACGATCCGTGTTACAAACGATAAAATCTACTCCGATAATTCCCATGTTGTACATGTGATTAACAGCATTACTTCCGCCGCCTCCAACACCAATTACCTTGATGATTGAGTTGTTTTCTTTTGGTAAATCAAATTCCATAATTTCTTATTTATTAGGCATTTATATTTTAATCATTAATCTTCATCCTTGAAAGTATCCGTCACTTTTTCCCCTATTTTGGTGAACATTTTAGTGAAAAAATTCTCTCTTGGACTTCCAGGATTTACTTTACTACTTTTTACTTTATCAACTGATTTTTCTTCTGTTATTATTGTAGGGCCTACTGATTTCGCCTTACTCTGAAAACCATTGAGAACCAAACCAATTCCCGTAGCATAAGTAGGACTTGCCAAATGCTCTAATTGCTTATTCGTATTGGCTAAATGTTCGGTAGGTAAACCGATTCGAGCATCTAATCCCGTACGTAACATTACCAACTGAGGCAAATGCTTTAATTGAGAACCACCTCCGGTAAGAACAATTCCAGCTCCCATTCTATTATCGTACCCTGAATTAACGATTTCATAGTTGACAAATTCTATTATTTCAGACATTCGCGCTTCAATGATAGATGCCAACGTTCGAACGGAAATAATTTTCTTTTGGGAACTTCCTGTTACACCTGGAATACCAACGATTTCATTTTGTTGACTTTCCATGGGAGATGCCGAACCAAATTTCACCTTCAATTTCTCAGCATATTTACGCATGATATTACAACCTTGTTTAATATCGTCGGTAATGATATTTCCACCAAAAGGAATTACAGCAGTGTGTCGCAATATTCCTTCGTAAAAAATGGCAACATCAGTTGTTCCACCTCCAATATCGACTAACACAACACCTGCTTCTTTTTCTTCCTCGCTTAAAACGGCATGTGAAGAAGCAATTGGTTCGAGAATAATTTCCTTTACTTCCAAATTAGCCATTTCAACACATTTTTTTATGTTTCGAACAGCTGTTACATTACCACTAATTATATGACAATTGGATTCAAGTCTTGTGCCATGCATTCCAATTGGATCTTTGTACCCTGGTTCATTATCAATAATGTATTCTTGAGGAAAAACCGAAATTATTTCTTCCCCTGGCTTCATTACCAATTTGTACATGTCATCGATCAATGAATCAATATCAATTTGACGAATCAATGCCTCAGCATCTTTTCGTGTAATCAATCCACTGTGTTGAATGCTTTTAATGTGTTGACCTGCGATTCCGACATAGACAGACCGAATATTCAATTGTCCTGGAACCCTAGATTGTGCTACAGCAACTGCAGACATAATCGACTCAACCGTACGATCAATATTACGTACATCTCCTCTAACAACTCCAAGAGACTCGCTTTTCCCCATTGAAATAATTTCAATTTTACCATGTTCGTTCTGAGTTCCAACGAAACATGCAATTTTGGTTGTTCCAATATCTAACCCAACTACAACTGAATTTTTCATATCTTCTTTTTCTTGCAGACAATCTGTCCGTTATACTTAATCGTAATTACACTGTATTTATTCCACCCTTCATATGGCATTGCCTGTTCATAAAACACTTTCAGCTTACTGAACTTATCTTCCACTTCTTCATCCGAATTTGCAGTGCCAAATTCAATGACCTGATCCCCTATCAATGGAACAAAAACAAATTCATTTTGCTCATTTACAAACACTTGTCCAATAAGCGATTGGAGTAAGGGATCTTTACAAACATAATTCGAAATTCGATACATATCATCTAATTTTCGAATACTTTTCAAGTGGTTATTGTTAATAATTTGACTTACGTTTTCTTGATTTAATCTATCCTGAATATTGCCATTAAAGACAAGCACGCGAGCAGTATGAAAATTAGACGTTCCTATTTTATATCCTTCAGCATCAAGGTAATATGTCTCATTAAAAGAATTGAAAATTCGGGCGATAGGAATTCTTAAAACAACATCAATACTCCACTCTTTTCCAATTTTTTTGTAAACTTTGACAGATTTAACTTCTGACATATTAAGGATGAATTTCTCTACCTTATTCGGATCAAGATCTTTCGTCATCAATCCCTTTGGTAATAAACCGCCTCTTTCAAGCCTTGTTAATAATTCATTTTTTGTTAGAAAGGCACTCTCACCTTGTACTTGAATAAAAATTTGAGGTTTGGCCAAGATTTGTTGCTTTTCCTCTTGACGAACAAAGTAAATCAATACTATTAACCCAATTATAAAAAGTACAAAACCACCTATTTTCAGCCATTTTTTCATACCGCTAATTGAGCTTCAATTTTATACTTAAGTTTTTGCACGATTCTGTCAATATCTCCGGCACCTATCGTTAATAGAATATCGCAGTCATTAGCCGAAAAATAGTCGATTACTTCCGTAGGCTGCATCAATTTTTTATTAACATTAGCAATTTTATCTAAAAGCACATCAGATGTGACACCTTCCATGGGAAGTTCGCGAGCCGGGTAAATTGGTAGTAAGATAACTTCGTCCAATTTGGCTAATTCAAAGGCAAAATCATCCATAAAATCATTCGTGCGCGAAAAAAGATGTGGTTGAAAAATACCTGTAACCTTTTTAGTGGGGTACATCAAACGAATCGAGTCTATCAAAGCTTTTATTTCCTTGGGATGATGAGCATAATCATCAATATATACCAATCTTTCATCTCTAACAATGTATTCAAACCTTCTCTTCACCCCCAGAAAAGATTGCAAACCAGAACGAATTTGACTTTCATCCATCCCCATTGAAACAAGTAAGGCAATACAAGCTAATGCATTTTCAGCATTATGTATGCCCGGAACACCCAATTCAACATCCTTCCACAAATTAGACGAAAAACAAACGTCCATTAAAAACCTGCTACCCTCAATCCGTAAATTTTGAGCAAAAAAATCGGCCGTTTTGCCAGATGCTGAATAGGTTATGATTTTTGCCTCTGATTTGAATGGCAAACCTTCCTTGATAACCATAAATCCATCTTCACTAATTTTTTCAGCATACAATTGAAAGCCTTGTTGAAATTGAGAAGTACTGCCATAAATATCTAAATGATCAGGATCGGCAGATGTAATGATTGAAGAAAATGGTGACAATCTTAAAAACGACCTGTCAAATTCATCCGCTTCAATAACAGCAAACGGACTTGATTGATCTATGAGTAAATTGGATCCAAAATTTGTTGAAATCCCTCCTAAAAAAGCATTGCATTTCCAAGAACTCGCATGTAAAATATGTGCCAACATCGCACTAGTTGTGGTTTTACCATGAGTACCTGCCACACACAAACCTTTCAAACTCTTCGTTAATAAACCAAGAACTTCTGAACGCTTAAGAATGATAAAACCACTCTCTTGTAAATACCTCCATTCGGAATGGTCTTTAGGAATTGCCGGTGTAAGCACAACCAAGGTGGTTGAATTATCGTTAAACTTAGGGGGAATATTCTTACCTAAATCGTCAAAATGAATTTCACAACCTTCCTGAATTAATTGATCTGTTAGTGGAGATGGTGTTTTATCGTATCCACCTACCTCATAACCTGTTGAATTGAAGTATCGTGCCAATGCAGACATTCCAATTCCACCTATTCCCAAAAAATACACTTTTCGAAAATCACTAAGTTGAATGGTATTGAGGATATTTACTTCCATTTTTTCTTCGCAATAGAAATACAGACATCCACAATTTGTTCAGCCGCTTGTTTTTTACCAAATTTGAGAATATTCTCTCCCAGTTGTTCTTTCAACGATTGGTTTTCCAAGAGCTGTAATGCCTCATTTACCAATTTTGAGCGCGCTGATTCATCTTCAACTAATAAGGCTGCCGATTCGTTCACCAAGGTCATCGCATTTTTCGTTTGATGATCCTCTGCTACGTTAGGAGAGGGAACTAAAATTGCCGGTTTTCCAACCAAAGACAATTCAGAAACAGAAATAGCTCCAGCTCGTGAAACAACAATATCTGCTGCGGCATATGCTAAATCCATTTTATCAATAAATTGAAATAAATGAATAGAGGATAAATTGCGTCTATTCACCGAAACTGCCATATCTGAATGATACAAACGACCACATTGCCAAAGTACTTGCACATTGGACTCGTGTAATTTTTCCATCCCATTTTTAATTGCCTTATTCAATGTTTTTGCACCTAAAGAACCGCCGATAACTAATATGGTTGGCTTTGCTGGATCCAATTTAAAATGCTCAATTGCTTGTTCTCTCTTTCCAGAAATTTCAACCATTTCAGCCCTGACTGGATTTCCGGTGTAATGAATCAAATCTTTTGGAAAAAAGCGCTCCATGTTGGGATAAGCGGTACAAATTGCTTGTGCTTTCTTAGCTAGCAATTTATTTGTTTTCCCTGGAAAGGAGTTTTGTTCTTGAATTAGCGTTGGTACACCTAATAAATTTGCCATTTTTAACGTTGGTCCACTAGCATAGCCCCCAACACCAACAACCAATTGCGGTTTAAAATTTTTAATGATTTTGCGCGCCTTTAAAAGACTGTATACAATTTTGAAGGGAAGTTTTAAATTTGATAAGGTAAATTTT
>JBIKQS010000213.1:0-4654 GCA_044349575.1 Crocinitomicaceae bacterium | reverse complement strand
TTAAGAATATAAAATCGGTTGAATTTATTGATCAAAATCCAATAGGGAAATCATCACGAAGTAATCCTATTACCTATGTAAAAGCATTTGATGACATCAGAGAACTTTTTTCCAGACAACCTTTGGCAAAAATGCGAGGGTATAAACCCGGATTTTTCAGTTTTAATGTTGAAGGCGGTAGATGTGAAATGTGTGAAGGAGAAGGACAAATAACTGTGAGTATGCAATTCATGGCTGATATTCAACTGCCTTGTGAATCGTGTGATGGAAAACGATTTAAAACTGAAACACTCGAAGTTCTCTATCGAAATAAATCAATTTCAGATATTTTGGAGTTGACAATTTCTGAAGCGTTAGATTTTTTCAGAGAATCTGATGGTAAATTGGAAGAAAAGATTAGTGCGAAAATCACACCACTGGTTGATGTAGGTTTGGGTTATTTAAAGGTTGGTCAATCGTCAAGCACAATGAGTGGGGGAGAAACGCAGCGAATAAAGTTAGCTTCTTTTTTGAGTAAAGGAAAAGATCAAGTTTCTACGTTATTTATATTTGATGAACCAACAACAGGTCTTCATTTTCATGACATTTCAAAATTACTAATTGCATTCAATGCACTTATTGATATAGGTCATAGTATTATTGTTATAGAGCATAACATGGAAGTTATTAAATGTGCTGATAGAATTATAGATCTCGGTCCTGAAGGAGGGAAAGAAGGTGGGTATTTACTTTTTAATGGTACACCGGAAGATTTTATTAAGGAAGAAAAGAATTCTACCGCAAGCTATTTGACTGAGAAGTTAAAATAGATAATGCTCTTGTTCAAGCATGGTTTTTATTTCCACATTCATAGAATCTTTGAATTGTTTTTTTACTCGATTATCATCAATCTCTTCGCATGAATCAAATAAATATTTACCCCCATTCCATTTAAATAAGCAATTGAAATGATGTAAGGTTTTATCAATTCTATTTCCAAATCGAATAATTAAATCGTCATATTTTGAAGCTGATT
Organism: Crocinitomicaceae bacterium; assembly: GCA_044349575.1. Classification (GTDB taxonomy): domain Bacteria; phylum Bacteroidota; class Bacteroidia; order Flavobacteriales_D; family Crocinitomicaceae; genus UBA952. The sequence continues at coordinate 3,639 of JBIKQS010000213.1, read as the reverse complement.
TTCTTCGTTCAATAAGGGTTCCGTTAAATCCATTGACTAAAACGAGCATTCTTCCCTCACGCTGATAAATTTTTGTTTTCCTTGTTTCTGAACCTCTTACAGTCGCTTTAACGAGTAAAATAAATCCATTTTTTAAGGTTGATCCATCGTCTAATGGAAAGAATTTAAAAAATCTAGGTGAACAAGCAGGTCTTAATGGGTCCCTGTCATTTTCAACTGTTGAATCACATTCCTTCAGCTCTTGTAATAGTTCTTCCTCTTCACCGAATGTAAATTTATTTTGATTGAATTCAACTGAGAATTCGCCACGAGGAATTTCATTTGAAGAACTAGTTTTTGTTCCATCCCCTTTTTCTATTGGATTTCTATTTTTATAAACCAAATAGGTAATAAACCCAATTGAACAAATGACGAAAAATAATACAATAAATTTTCTCATAACGTTTAAAAATCAAAACAAGGATAAAGTTACATCAAAAGATTGAAGTAGAAACTTGCATTGCCTTGTTAAAAGAAGAGAATTCAATGGATGTATTAATGCTCTTTTCGTTGAAATAGTCGAGCATAATTTCAGTGGGCATATTTCCGGTTAATACGTCCTTCGCCATAGGGCAACCTCCAAATCCTCTTATTGCACTATCAAAGCGTCGGCAACCTGCTTGGTATGCTATATCAATTATTTCTTTCGCATTTTCAGGTCGAACGTGCATGTGAGCGCCAAATTCTATTTGTGGTAATTCAGGTATTAAAGTCTTGAATAAAAATGAAATATCCTCTTTTTTAGCAGAACCAATGGTGTCAGAAATCGAAATTATTTCAATTCCAAATAAACTCACTAATCTTTCTGTCCATTTTAGTACAATATCTGGACTCCAATATTCTCCGTAAGGATTTCCAAATCCCATTGAAAGATAAATTACCAGTTTTTTTCCTGAAAGAACAGTTTTATTTTGAATGAATTCAACTCGTTTTAATGTTTCTTCAATTGTAGAATTTGTATTTCTTTTCTGAAATTCCTCTGATACAGAGAAAGGATAACCAAGATAGTGGATATCATGAAAAGAACATGCCTCCTCAGCGCCACGCTCATTGGCAATAATTGCTAAAAGTTTTGAATCGGAATCGCTTAAATCTAGTTTTGATAAAACATCGGCGGTGTCTCTCATCTGAGGAATAGCTTTTGGAGAAACAAAACTTCCAAAATCAATTGTGTCAAAACCACATTTAAGTAATTGATTAATATAGAATGCTTTTTGATCAGTAGGAATAAATTCGATTATTCCTTGCATCGCATCTCGCGGACATTCAATGATTTTAAGGTCTTTTTCCACTTTGTTGTCTTAGGATTTCTTGATTTATAGACTTGATGAGAGAAGGACCTTCGTAAACAAACCCTGTATATAGCTGAATGAGTGATGCTCCTGCGTTTAGTTTATCAATTGCATCTTGTGCTGAATGTATTCCTCCAACTCCAATTATAGGAATGTTACCATTTGTTTTTTGATGGATATAACGAATTATTTCCGTTGACTTTTTTGTTAATGGTTTCCCTGAAAGACCACCTGTGCCTATATTTTCAACAATCTCTTTAGGAGAAATAAGGTTAGATCGATCTAGTGTTGTGTTTGTTGCAACAATACCATCTAATTTGCAAGTTTGTACTACTTCAATTACATCATCTAATTCATTTGAATTTAAATCGGGTGCTATTTTTAGTAGAATAGGTTTTTTAGCAGGCATTTTCAAGTTTTCAGCTTGCAGTAAACTTAATAATTGTGTTAATGGTTCTTTCTCTTGAAGCGCACGAAGATTAGGTGTATTAGGAGATGAAACATTAACAACAAAATAATCTACATACGGATAAAGTGCTTTAAAACAGGCTAAATAATCGTCGTTTGCATCTTCATTTGCGGTTAATTTATTTTTGCCAATATTTCCGCCAATAATTATTGATGTTTTCCTTTTTTTTAAATTCTTGATAGCTTCCTCAATTCCTCCATTATTAAATCCCATTCTATTTATAATAGCTTCATCGGACTTTAAGCGAAACAAGCGTGGTTTGGGATTTCCATCTTGTGCTTTCGGAGTTATGGTACCAATTTCAATAAATCCAAAACCGAGATGAGAAAAGTTGTTGTAAAATGATGCGTTTTTGTCAAATCCAGCAGCAAGTCCAACGGGATTTTTAAATTTTAGTCCAAAAACCTCCTTCTCAAGTAGGGAATCATTAATACCATAAATACTGTCTACTATTTTTTTTGTTCCTGGAAAAAACAGAAAAAAATTCAATAAATCTGCGGCAAGATAATGAGCCTTTTCGGCAGAAAAAAGAAAAAGGAATGTTCGAACTAATTTATACAAGAGCCTAAACTTTGTATCGTCCACGAGGTTTTATTGCGCCATTTCTAGATCTTTGGCGACCGTAATCTCTAAATGTTAAGTTTTTTGTTACAATTAGATTTAAATGATAATAGGCGTCTTTGTGTTTAGAATCACCTCTTTGATTTCCAGGTGCAAACATAGGATCTCCAATCGAAGGATTTGAGAAATAAGCAGCCGTTTCAGAGGAGAAAGACGTGGGGTCCGCATACACAGTACTTACATCATCCATGTAATCAGAAAATGTTTTAACGTATGCAATTTCCAATCCCACTCTGTATGTTCTACCAACACCTACACGGAATCCGAATCCAAATGGAACAGTTACAGTTAATGGACTATAAGCTTTATCTTGACCTTCGGTTTTAAGTGGGCGCAAATTAACCCAGCTTCCATCTTTAAATTGAGCTTGTGGATTAAAATAGCACAAACCTAATCCTCCAAATAAATAGTATTGTTCGTTTCTATTTTTCTTGCTTCTGTTGCCAGGTAAACTGTATCTTGATCCAAATCGTTCAGTTGCAAAAAAAATAAATTCTAACCTCTGTTGAATTTCAATTGCCATAGATCTGAATTGAAGTCCGCGAGCATTTCGAGTAGCTTCCTCGCTGTATTTGTCATCACCTTTTAAGTTGAAGAGACAAAGGCTAGTTGTAGTAGCAAAGTATGGATGGAAACGCTGTCTATATCCTACCCAACCTGCCAACCCAGTTGATGGCCAATCTAAATCTTTTAAGCTGTAATCTTGTCCAACAGAATAGGATCCTCCTAAATCACCATTGAATTGTGTAGCACCCAAACCAAATTGAAGTTCTTTTTTATTTAAAGACCAATTTTTTTGAGAATTGAAATTGGTATGTTGCCCCCAATAATTTCCAATTGAAAGCATGATAACAGCGATAACAGAAAAGTAATTTAACTTCATAAAATGAACCAGTTAGGTGTTAGGATACGAAATTAAATTAAATTATGTAATTATTCCAATTTTTTGGACAAAATTTTATCAAAAAGTGAATAATTTTTTAAAAGCTTCAATTAATTCACAAAAATGAAAAATAGCAAACTTGATAAGCCTACAACTCCGTAAAACCAAGGATTCAAGATTATTGTAGGCTTTTTTTTATGATATTCTTTTAAAACTTTGGAAAAATTTTGTTTTGCACAAATTTCATTTTTTGATGGTTCAATTCCATCCACAATAATTTTAATCTTTTGCATATCACTCTAATTTATTAAATAGTTGTTTTAGTTTACTCACCG
>JBIKQS010000212.1:0-4660 GCA_044349575.1 Crocinitomicaceae bacterium | reverse complement strand
GGAGTGTTGGGGTTTGGTTCCTATCATGAATTAGGTGGTAAAAGAAGCCCAGTATCTCTATCATTTGGATTGAGAATAAACTACGGTCTTTCTGATGTTGAAGGAGCTAATCCAGAAGGAATTTGGTATGTTGATTTACCCAATAAGAAAAAATCACTTCTACTTGCTGGCGGTTTAAATCTAGGAATTCATTATGAATTGAAGTAAAATCTAACTGATTCTAAACTTATCCCGTTTTCGAATACATAATACTAAGTACAACGGTTGACCGAATAATAAACGCAACGATAAAAGATAGTTACTTTAAATTTTAAAAACTAAAAGGAAGAATAAAGTTATTATCAATCAGTTATAAAAACATAAAACATTTTGTAACTTAGTTAAATTAACTTTTCTGATGCGTTATCACCTACTTGTATTATTGATACTGCTTGTGTTTTCTTCACATGCTCAAAGTAGCAAAAGTCAAATTGATTCGTGGAATGCTACTTTTTATGAAACCTATGATCAAGATTTAGACAAGGCTTTTCTCTTGGCTAAACGAGCTTTGAAAGAATCAAAAAAAATCAATTATATCGCTGGCGAAGGTGGTGCACTGTATCGAATCGGGATCTATTACGATATAAAAATGAAAAGTGATTCTGCTCGAATATTCTTGTTTAATGGTATTGAAAAACTAAAAAAAACAACTGCTTATAGTGATTTAGGTGATGCTTACAATAATCTTGGAGCGCATTATTACTATCAATTTGAATATAATAAAGCTATTTCAGCACATCGTGATGCCATTCAATATTTCAATCGGGCAAATAAACGGGAAGGGATTTCAAAGGCTCTGAACAATATTGGCATTTGTTATAAAAATCTCGGAAAGCTTGATCTCGCTAAATCAACCTATAAACAATCATTAGCACTCGGAATAAAATACAATGACTCACTGATGATTTCCATTGCAAACGCAAGTATTTCTGGGCTTTTTATCGAATTAAAAGAACTTGATTCAGCGTTGACTTACAATGTAAGAAGTGAATTGTTTGTTCCTAAAAATGACAATTACACCCGAATAACTATCTGGTTTTCAAGGGGTGAGATTTATAAGGGAATGGGCCAATTTCTTGAAGCTGAAAAAGCGTATAAAGTAGGATTAGAACTCGCAGTTAAATCCTCAAACAATGAAAGGATTCAATACTTCTACAAATCATTGGCTGAATTAAAAGAAAGTCAAAATCTATTTAAAGAGTCCATCGATTGGTACAAAAAATACGATTCTTTGCGCGACCTTATGTACAACACCGAAAGGAATGATTTCATGGCAAAATATGAAAATAAGTTCAAACTTGCCGAAAAAGAACAATCCATTAAACAGAAGAACATACAATTACTACAAGCAAAAAATCGAAGTGCTGAACAGCAAAACAAAATACAGATTGGTGTAATCATCATTTTGATTCTAATAGCACTTTCAATTATTTTATTTCTTGCCTTTCGATTAAAAAGACGGAATCATGAAATTGCTATGCGTAAGCTAAATGAAACTGATTTACTTTCCAGAGAATTGCATCATCGCATTAAAAATAATTTACAGCTCGTTTCTAGTTTACTAACAATCGAATTACACCATTTGGTTGGCAACGACAAAGCTAAGTTATTGAAAGTCAAGGATTCGCTCCACGTAATTGGTCGGCTGCATGAAAAACTTTTTGAATCAAAAAAATGGGAGAAAATTAAACTGTCAGAAATTTTAAACGAACTAAAAAATCAATCTACAAACTTGCTTCCTAATCTAAAAATCAATTTGGATTTTGAAGATAAACTCTTAGACATTAATGCCGGAATTTCGCTGGGAATTGTAATTAATGAGCTGATCACAAACTCTATGAAACATGCTTTTTTTCAGATTGAAAACCCTGAAATAACGATCATGTTAAAAGAAATTGAAGGTAAATTAGAATTAACTTACTTGGACAATGGAATTGGATTTGATGCTTCCACCGATAACAGCTCCTTTGGTTCTGAATTGTTGTCTGCACTTCTCAAGAAAATTGGAAGTAATACAAAAATCACTGGTCAAAAAGGATTCAATTTAACTTCTCAACTAACCATACAATTTTATTCAAATGAAAATTATACTCATTGAAGATGATCCCTTAATTCAAATTGAATTGAGGATATTGTTACTGGAATTAGGTCACGAGGTCGTTGGAGAATATGATCGTTATGAGGAGGTTGAAAGTCATTTAGAAGAATTTGAACCCGTAGATTTAGCTTTTATTGACATTCAATTGGCAAGCTCGTATGATGGAACAGATGTCGCTGAACTGCTTCAAAATCGGCACAAGATGAATTTGGTATTCTTGACGTCTAATGTGGATGATCGAGTCATATCCAAAAGTAAACAATTAAAAATAGCAGATTTTTTAGCTAAACCCTTTCGAAATGAGGATATTAAAATTTGTTTGGCACGATTGCCTGAAGTAAACAAATATGCCAACATCAACGAGTTATTCTTAAAAGATGGTCATACATTTTTTAAAGTAACGATTGACGATTTCCTCTGGGCCAAGGCTGAAGACAATTACATTACCATCAAGACAACCAAGGAAAAACGGCTTATCATGCTTCCGTTAAAGGAATTTATCTTAAAATTTTCAAACCCCAACGTATTTCGTGTGCACAGATCGTTTGTCATAAACATTTTGAAGATTGATCAAATTCAAAGTAATGAATTAAAAATTGGTCAAGAAGTTATCCCAATTAGTGAAAGCTATAAAGAGCAACTCCTTAAAATGCTTAACATTTCACCCCAATAAATTCTAATTTCACCCATTAAGTTTTCCAGTTCGCCCATTTTTTTTTCTGACTTCATTTGCCGTGCGTAAACTTGTAAGAAAAACGCACCATGAAAAAAGTTAATTTAATCCTTTCAACCCTATTTTCTTTACTCGTATCGATAAATTTCGCTCAATGGACCTCAGTTGGAGCTCCCGATTTTACGAACACAGATGCAGCTGAAATATCGCTCGTATTGAAGCAAAATGGCAATCCTGTAGTTGCATATCGAAGCAACGGTACAGATTCGACTTATGTCATGGAATGTGTCACTAATAATTGGATTCAACTAGCTTCTGCCGTTACGCCCACTGCTGCATACCAACCTAAAATAACCTTGGATCAAAATGATATTCCTCATGTAATTTATAGAAACATAAACGATAGCATTATTATTAAAAAATGGAATGGTACTTCCTGGGAAAATTTTGGAAATGCATCGGGCTATGTTAATAAAGGAAACAATGCCATTTTGAAATTTAATAGCTTGAATCAACCCTTTGTGGCTTTTAGTAACTATTCTGTATTTGGTGGTAAGTGTTCTGTTATGACTCTAACGGGTGGCGTTTGGACGTATTACATTTCAACATTTGTAACGAATTTTCAAGCAATTCAATTGGACTTTAACATAGCTTCAGATAACACCGCATATATAATTGCTCAAAATTCAAATGGAAACGTTGTTTCTGTCTATAAATCTGACGCAACAGTTTGGAGTCTGGTTGGTCCAACGGCGAATATAGCTAATGGTGTAGCAAATTTCCCAAAAATTACGACTGACCAACTCAATGTTCCGTATATTCTCTACGGAGACAACGCAGTTAACACCGCAGCAACTGTTCGTAAATGGAATGGTCTTGACTGGGAGTTGGTTGGTAATCAAGGATTTTCCGTTACTCCAATAGGTTTTTCTGATTTAACGATCGCTAACGGTATACCAACGGTAATTTTTCAAAATGGTAGTTCGCAAGTGATGCGATTCGAGAATGGTCTTTGGTCTACCTATGGTAACATTCTTGGTTTAGGCAATTCTCATGCGCTAGCTATTCGAAATGACAACACGGTTTTTGCCGCCTATAATAACGCGTACAATGGATACAAATTGAATGTAAAAAAATTCTGTACAAGTGAAACTGCACAAGCTAGCAACGCAATTTGTCAAGGACAAACCTATAGTTTTGGAAGTCAGACCCTAAACACTGCCGGTTCATACAGTGAGGTTTTTAGTAATTCAGACGGTTGCGATAGCTTGGTTAATCTTTCCTTAACTATTTTACCAACTTATTCGTTCAATCAATCCATCTCACTTTGTGATGGCGAAAGTTTACAAATCGGGAATTCCACTTATACTCAATCTGGAAACTACCAAACAATTTTAACATCACAAGCTGGTTGCGATAGTACAATTAACACGCAGTTGACAATATTAAACACACAAGAAACTTCAGAACAACAAACCATTTGTGAGGGTAATAATTTCGTTTATAATGGCGATACACTAACCCTTGAAAATGACTACATTTATGTTTTTCAAGGTCAAAATGGCTGTGATAGTACCCACACAATTCAACTAACGGTTGAAAGTGCATTGAACCCAATTATTACTGAAGTTGATGGTGTTTTAGCAACCTCCACATTAGGAGATAATTTTCAATGGATTGATTGCACTGGTAACTTACCAATTTCAGGTGCAATTACAAATGAATTCACTCCAACAAATGATGGAAATTATGCCGTTGAGGTTACGAATAATCAGTGCACTTGGATGTCTGATTGCTTCACTTTTAGTACTGTATCAACATCCCAAATCAATGAAGATGAAGCCTATAGT
>JBIKQS010000211.1:0-4685 GCA_044349575.1 Crocinitomicaceae bacterium | reverse complement strand
GCTGGTTATAAGAAAGGAACTTATGCTCTATCTATTTACAATAGATGGGGAGAAATAGTTTTTGAATCGCGCGATCCAGATTTAGGTTGGGATGGTTCATATGGCCCATCAAGTATAAATTGTCAGATCGGCACCTATACATGGGTTATTGAACTTGAAATGCTTCAAAGTCAAGAGATTAAAAAATTTATTGGACACGTTAATCTTATTCGATAGTAGTTAATCTGTTGATTTTCCTAGCCGTTTTTTTGTTTTGAAAAGAAACATATTAAAATTTAATTTACATTTGATTGAAGAACTGTTTACCTTATGAAGTATTTGACCCTCGGAGTTCTCCTTTTTATTTCATTCAATTATTTTGGTCAATATGATAAGTACGAATTTCAAACTGGTACATATGGTTGTTATCTTGATATTTCAACCTATAAGGAATTGACGTTAAAAGAGGATTCTACGTTTAAATTTGTGTATAGAGGATGTACAGGGATTTCAGACATATATCATGGGAAATGGAAAGTTCGGAAACGAAAACTTATTTTGTATGATTATGAAAAAAAGGTCAGGCCTATTCGATTTGAAGATAATTGGGATTGTTGGAAAATAAAAGGAACAAAAATTATTTCAAGAAGAGGATTGACTCTTGAATTCCCAAAAGGATAATAGAAATCTTCACCATTGTTCATATTCCTAGAAATTAAATCATACTTTATCGCCACCGTTTTTGATTCCAGTCAGCGCTATAATAATCGTTTTTAAGTACTTTTAGTAAAAGTTTTAAATAAGAAATAGTTTATCTTTGAAGAAAAAAGTATGCGATTTTTGTTCTTATACATAATGATATTGTTTGTGACATTTGGTGCTACTGCTCAATGTGTCAATTCTGCTCAAATAGATTCAACAGTAATGTGTCCAATGGTCTTTGATCCCGTATGCGGTTGTGATGGAGTCACTTATAGCAACAGCTGTGTCGCTTTTTACCTTGGAGGTGTAACTGCATGGACAACCGGCGAATGCGGGAGTGTAAATTCTTGTATAAATCCTACTCAAATCGATTCTACGATAGTTTGTCTTACACAATTTGATCCCGTTTGTGGTTGCGATAGCGTTACCTATTCAAATAGTTGTGTGGCAGAAAACTATGCTGGGGTTACAAATTGGACTCCCGGACCATGTTCCGCGCAAATTCAAATGGCAGATTCTTGTAGCAATCTTGCAGGTATTAATTTTGGATTGTGTGATCAATTTTTAGGTTATGGAATAATTAATGGCATTTGCAGTCCTATCAGTGGTTGTGGAACAATTGTAGGAAATATTGACTACTCAACTGCGCTTGTCGAATCACTTGAATCTTGCCAAATTGGATGTGAGAATATATCAGAAGCCCCTGCCTGTTCAGATTTGTCAAATGTTGATTTTGGGGCATGTGCAATGCCTCTCGGTTATGGATTAATCGATAACCAATGTCAGATGATTTCGGGTTGTTCAACAATTTCAGGTACAATTGATTATGCCAGTTCTCTTTATTCTACGGCTGATAGTTGTCAATTATGTATTTCAGGTGGCGTAACGTCGCTAAGTAATTTTGTAAAAGTTTATCCAACTTTGATGAATTCTCATTTAGTTCTGGAGATGAATGAGGATTTTTCGGGAGCTGAGTTTCAAATGGTAAATACCATTGGCGAAAAAGTGCTATCCGGTAGAATCAATGGTACATTTAACATGATTTCAGTTGATAGACTTTCTCCCGGTGTTTATACGTTGATTTTGAACCATGAAACTAAATTACATTATCGCTTAATAAAGCAGTAATTATTTTTTAGATTCTTTTTGTTTAAGCTTTTTAGCGAGTGCAGCGTAGTCTAGCCAGTAAATTAATTTTAACGAAAAACTATTAACTGGGCCATTATCTAATGTGTTTCGTAGATTCATCCAATACAATTCCTGAACGGCATTATCAGCGGTAAAAATAGAATTTTTCCAAACTACATTTATTTCACTTCCCGGAAGGAATACCCATCTGTATTGCATGTCGATGGTAAATGCGTTATAATTAATGTCATAAGCAGAATTTCCATCGAGGTCGTTCCCTGTATAGGATGGCAAGTTGTTTAATCTTCCATTCGCTAAAAGCTCGTAAAACGCTGTATATTCTAACGCTGAACGATAATGTCTTAAGCGAAAGGTTATTCCCATGCGATTGGTTAAAATGCAATCCAACGAAATTGATTGTGTTGTATTGATTCGATCGCGTTGTCCGAATAATATCCCAGAAATATTTTCGCTGGGTTGTCCAAACTGAACGGCATATCCTTGACTGTTCCATTGAAACTCTTGTTCCCAGGAATATAATAGTGAAACGTGGTCTGAAATTCTCCAGCGTGGACTCAAGCGATAATCCCATTCCCACCAATTTGGTCGGCCAACTACAACATACCCAAGACCAGCATCAATGGCAAATTTCTTTTGGTAATTACTCGATACCCATGCTGAAGCATAGTGCCAAGTTGGTCTGATAAAATAACTGCCCCATTGGCGTGGTTCAAAAAAATCAAAACTTTCAGTCAAAGAGCCATTGTAGCGTATACCAGCGGCGTTGAAATTTTTGGAAACTAAGGTAATATTTCCATTCAAGTATGCGCCTGTATAATGTCTTGGTGCATACAATCCGGCAATACTGGCTGAGGCTCCAATCATCAGTCGATTCAAATAATCCCATTTTGGTTTAAAATCGCGATATCCACCTGAAACTTCAAGAATTCTATTGTTGTTGTTGTAGATAAATCCCAAATCATTGGGATCATACGTATCAGACTCCTGTAAAACGCCCAAACCATAAACCCATTTTCCTCGTTGTTTACCGATATTAAAATTAAATCGGTGTCCTAGATCCATGGAGTTTGAGTACTTTTTACTTGAAAGTGTTGCATTGCCGTTTACGTAATAATTATTGTCTTTAGAATTCAGAACAAAATTTAATGCAGAAACATTGGCATCGTAAAAATCACCCGCTCGCCAAACATTCGTATTGGTAAAAGTTACTGAACTGTTATTTTTTAAATTTTGATCTAACACAAACACGTTGTAATTAGTCAGGGGAGAAACAATGACGGATCGGGTCAAATCAGTTATTGTATCCAAAACAAGCCCATCTTGCTCAGCGGTAACGGCATTAAAAAAGCCAATTCCCAAGCCGTTTTTCATGCGTCCGGAAATTTTACTTGCATTGTAAAGTTGTGAGGGTAAAGGCTCATTCAATAAATATTCGTTTTGTCCAACTTGCGCATTAGAAATAGAGTAGGGGGCTTGAATACCAATTCTTCTACTGTAGAAAAGTCCTGCTTTATTAAACAATTCAGTTCCTTCTGTAAAAAATTGCCGGTTTTCATTAAATTGAACTTCAAATGGCGATAAATTCAATATTTTTTGGTCGAAAACAACTTGTCCAAAATCAGGAACCAACGTTACATCTAAGGTAAATGCCTCGTTTAATCCATATTTGATATCCATTCCACCGTTGATTGATTTTGTCCAAAGTGGTTTATCGTTTTGTTGTGGGATTCGGTCGAGATAGGCAGATAAATAAGGCATGAGCGCAAGTCTCACCGGAGGTTTAATTCCTTTCAAATTTGTAATATCACCACTTTCAAGAAGAAAATTTTCCAAGTCAGGATTAACGGGCGCCCATGTGCTTTCCTCTCGCAATCGGGAAATTTGGCGCGAAAAATTAACCCCCCAATTTTGCACTTCTTTTTTAGGAAAACGAAAAGCTGAGTACGGGATTCTAATTTCTGCAACCCAAGCTGAATCAGTAATATGTATAACAGAATTCCAAACTAAATTCAATTGGTCATTGTAATCATTAGCCGCAATTTTTGCATCAATTTGAACTCCACGACTGGTGACACCGAAATAAAAACCATTTTGGTTATCATTGTAAGTATCTAAAAAAATTGAAAAGATATCCAAAGTTGGGGCGAAGTTATCTCTCAGAGATAAGACTTTTGAAATAGAATCTGGATGGTCGTAACAAACTGCCGCGAAATAAATCGCCTGATCGTTATAAGCTACTTGTACGGTTGTTTTTTTTGCTGAAGCTTTCCCAGGTCTAGGTTTGATTTGAGTGAATTCCCCAACGGATTGTGCTTTTTTCCAAAATGGTTCATTTAACTTGCCATCCAACTCAACATGTTCAACAATTTCTTCAGCCTGAATTTGATACTGTGAAAAAGTAAAATTAACTGATATCCAGATTCCTAAAATAAGTGTAAGAAAAAAACAATTTCTCATAAAGTACAAAAGTACTGATTTGAAAAATGAAAAGAACATTCTTAGTGAAAAACCTTATATACTTTGCCAGAATCTTTTGATACACACCTGAATTTTACAAAAAACAAAAGCTGTCCTTGTGAGACAGCTTTTGTTGCGATATAGAGTTTAATGTTAAGACTATTTAACTGCGTCAATAACTGCTTTAAACGCTTCAGGGTGGTTTAGGGCCAAATCTGCAAGCGCTTTGCGGTTTAATTCAATTCCAGCTTTATGTACAGCTCCCATAAACTGAGAATAGCTCATTCCGTGTAAACGAGCGCCCGCATTAATACGAGTGATCCATAACGAACGGAAATTGCGTTTCTTTTGCTTACGTCCTACATACGCATAGCCGAGTCCTTTCTCGATTGCATTCT
>JBIKQS010000210.1:0-4701 GCA_044349575.1 Crocinitomicaceae bacterium | reverse complement strand
CTGAATCAATGGTATTCTTCCATACACGAATATAATCTACCTCAAATGAATTAGGCAAAACAGTTTTCTTATTTATCCCAGGAGCAAAAGGCCCGCCTTTTACCGCAATAGATAAATTAGCAATCAAGTGCATAGAGGTTTTAAAATCACCTTGATATTCTCCAACTACTTCACCATTCACGTAAAAAGTAACTTTGCCTGGTTCCCACAATCCGGAATAAATCACCCATTCATCCACAAGTCTTTGATCAAATTTGAGCCACCCACCCCAACGTTGTGTAATGAAAGGTAAGCCCCTCATTTTTATGAATTTACATTTATTCGGACAATGAACATCTACATGCATTTGGTTGTGCTTTTCTCCTTTCATTTCCATAAAATCAATTTCCTCATTTGGCTCACCTCCATATAACCAGAAAGCTGGCCATAAACCTTGACCGGAGGGGGCTTTCGCTTTACATTCGAAATAGCCGTATTTAAAAGTTTGTTTACTGAAGGCAACCGAGGTTAAGTAATCTAGTTGAATTTTATTGTTTTTTACCTCAACTTGATTTTTTTTAATTTCGTTCGTGTCTAGTATCCAATCTGGAAATTCATACCAATCTGATGTCGTGTCTGCTCCTAATGTTAATATGCCATTTGACACGTAAACCATTTCTGGCGCAGAGTACATGCGTGTTTTGAAATCTAAACCTCCCCACTGGTAACGATCTAACCATTTATCTGAATTAATTGCTGTTCCGTCAAATTCATCGTTAAAATACGGATTGTAAAGCTCAATGGTATCAGATGTTATCCTCCAAATAGAAGAATTATTTTGCCCAATACCAAAGAAAGAAATAAGCAAGGTAAAATAGAATAAATAGTGGTTTTTTTTCATTTTCTAAAAGTTTAAACAAAGCAATAACAAACTTTTTCAGAACTTAATCCAATTTCTTCCGTAAAACATCACTGTTTTGAGAATAGTTAAAGTTAGGTATTTTATTTTTGTGTTCGGAGCACTGCTGCTTTTTGCCTGTTCAAATAGGTCTGTTCCGTCGATTTCCATGGCTAAAATTGATTTAGCACAAATCAAAAAGAAGGGAGTTCTAACCATGTTGACAGAGAACACCTCAACTTCCTATTACATATACCGAGAGAATGAACTCGGATTTGAATATGAGCTTCTAAAACGTTTCTCAAAACATATTGGAGTGGAGTTGCGCGTAAAGGTAGTTTCAGACGCGCGTAAATTTCATGCTTTTTTGAATGATGGAGAAGGAGACATAATTGCATGTAACTATTCAGTTACCCGAAATAGAAAAAAAATTCATGAATTTTCAGTTCCCTATTTAAAAAGTAGGCAAGTATTAGTTCAACAAAAGCCACACGGATGGGAGGAGATGTCACCCGATGAAATCACACGGCAATTAATAACTGATCCATCGATGTTGAAAAATAGAACGATCTATGTTCGGAATAGTTCATCGTATTATCAGCGTTTGGTAAACTTGCAACAAGAAATAGGGGATACTATTTATTTAAAAGAAATTGACGGAGATCCTGTCGCGGAAGATTATGTTTCTGCTGTTGCCGGCGGGACAATTCCATTAACCGTCGCTGATGAGAATATTGCCAAAGTTGCCAGTAAAGAAAATCCTAATTTGGATGTTTCAACAGTTATTTCCTTCACCCAGTCTATTGCTTTTGGATTGAGAAAGTCGAGTCCTCAGCTTAAAAAAGTGTTGGATAATTGGTTGAAAAACTTCATGAAATCTTCGGATTACACAGAGCTAACAACCCGTTATTTTGGGGCTGAAATACAACCTCAAGAATCTGCACCGGCTCAGGAAGAAACCATTAAAAAGGGTCAAATTTCTCCCTATGATCATTTATTCAAAGCGGCGGCAGCAAAATACGGTGAAGATTGGCTACTCTTAGCAGCGATTGCAAATAAGGAAAGTAGATTCAATCCACGTATCATTGGTTTGGGAGGTGCTTATGGAATGATGCAGTTTATGCCGATTTCAGGGCCACAATACGGAGTTTATCCTGATTCAAGTCCGGAAGAACAAATAGAAGGTGGAATGAAAATGATGAAAGAGCTCTTGAAAAGATATGCAAGAGTTCCCAACCGTGAGGATCAAATTAAGTTTGCCTTAGCTTCTTACAATGCTGGGTATTGTCATATCGATGATGCCATGAAACTAGCCGGCAAAAATGAACTGAATCCGTATGTATGGAAGAACAACGTTGAATTAATGATTCGCAATTTGTCAAAACCAGCTTTTTACCGAGATAATGCTGTTCAATGTGGTGCTTATCGGGGACACGCTCCTGATTATGCAAACTCGGTTTACGATCAATACATGAAGTGGAAAGTACAGCTCCAATAATGAAAAAAGAACCAAAACTTATTGTTATTCAAGGTCCTACAGCGAGTGGAAAAACCAAAATTGCGGTAGATTTGGCAAAGCAGTTAAATACGGTTGTAATTTCAGCAGATTCAAGACAGTTTTACAAAGAAATTTCGATTGGTACAGCTAAGCCCTCTCAAGAAGAAATGGCAGGTGTGAATCATTACTTTATAAATTCACATGCACTAACGGATGAGGTTTCAGCGGCTAGATTTGCAAATGAAGCTCGGGAATTGATATCTACAGAATTAGCTGATTTAGAGTACTTAATCGTTGTTGGGGGTTCCGGACTTTTTATACAAGCTTTGTGTGAGGGGCTAGATAATATCCCACACGATAAAGTGCTTCAAAATGAATTAACTACCGAATGGAAATCAAATGGTTTGAGTGAATTTTTAACTGAATTAGAAAACAAGGATCCTGAATATTACCAGCAAATCGATAAGGAGAACCCACTTCGTGTTATTCGTGCCATAGAAGCCATGCGACTATCAGGAAAAACGATGACTGAACTCAGATCGGGAAATGAAAAATCGACTTTTGACTCTGTTCGTTATTTTACTACAGAGTTGCCTCGCGAAACGCTGTATCATCAAATAAACGTGCGTGTTGATCAAATGATTAAGAATGGATTGGAAGATGAGGTTAGATCAGTTTTTCATTTGAAGCATTTGAAATCATTACAAACGGTCGGATACCGCGAATTCTTTGATTTTTTTGAAGGAAAAACAGATAGAAACGCGGCAATTGAACGTATTAAACAACATTCGAGGAATTATGCCAAACGGCAAATTACGTGGTTTAAATCACATCATCCGGGCACGGCTATTTCTACTGAAATAGATTATGTGAAACTGATAAACGAACAAATTTATCAAAACAGGTAAATGCTTGTGTCAAATTTTACCTAGATTTACACAAAATAGATACTTTATGAAAAAACAAATTTTAAATCTCTCAATGATTTTATTGACATCATCTTTACTGATTTCTTGCGGTGGAAAGAAAGATGAAAAAGCAAGTTCCAATGAAGATGCTTCATCATCTGCCAAATCAGAAGTGAAGGAAATGCCAAAGACGGATACATTAACCGAGGTTAAAAAAGAAGAAGAGGTTGTAGACACCAAAAAAGCGGATGCATTAATTCAAGCATATGAACAAGCGGTTGAATCAAAAGCCATGTTGCTCAATAGACCTCCAATGAGTATGGAGGTAGCGATGCAAGCAATGGACAACTTAGAAAGTGAAATGAAAACATTAGAAACTCAGATTAATGCGTCTAAATTGACGGATGATCAAAAGGCTAGATTTGCAAAAGCAAAAGCAAAGAATAAAAGTTTAGGATAACAGCATACATTTTTTTAGAGCGTGGTTTTGAATGTGAAATCACGCTTTTTTTATACAAGAATTTTATCAGATAAATGGTGAATTCGTATGTTGTATTCCATATAAATTTTCTGGCCTTTACTTTATTCTTAGTGTTTATGCACACATAAATTTCAACCAAGATGAAAAAAATTATATTAACAATTCTTCTAGCCTGGTGTCTTCATGGGTTTTCCCAAACAGATAGTACAGCTGCCAAGAATTTGCGCCTTATTCACAAAAATCATTTTGGATTAAGTTTGGGTGGCCCTGCTTTTTTAGGGCTTTATTACGAACATTTTTTTGATCATAATTGGAGTATAGAGACAGGTATTGGTTCAGTGATAGTTGTAAGTTCAATTTATCTGGAGGCACGCTATTATTTTGGTAAAAAAGAAGATTTACGAAGATTTGCACCATATGTAGGCACAGCAGTAGGCGCGGGTTCTATTATTGAAAGTCATGGAGCAATAATTCGATATACACCTTTAGGGTTTCAATTTTTAAGTAAACAAGGATTTTCCTTTTCAATGGAAGCAGCTCTTCTCCATTTTGACGGAAGTTTTTTCCCATCCGGTGCTATAAAAATTCGTCTATTTTAGAGAAATTTTTCACTTAAAAATACCCAAAACAGATACTTTAAGAAAAAAACAAATTAAATTCAGTCAATCATTTTTTTGACATTAACCTTAGTGATGATTTCTTGAGCTGGAAAGAAAGATGAAAAAGCAAGTTCCAATGAAGATGCTTAAACACTTGAAAAATCAGAAGGGAAGGAAACACCAAATACAACTCCCATTTCTCTCTTACTCTAACACATAATTTCCTTCTTTGTCGTATTTAAAATCTGTGTAAATAACAGCGTTTACAATTTTACCGTTCTCATCAATGAGTCCGAATTTACCATTTTTTTCCACCAATGCTCGCTTGTTTCGATAGC
>JBIKQS010000209.1:0-4709 GCA_044349575.1 Crocinitomicaceae bacterium | reverse complement strand
AATTCTGGATCCATTGGAAGACCATTACTTTTAAGTTTATAAGTAGAAAATAAAGGTTCTTGGTGACAAGAAGCACAGCTTTTCTTGAACAAATCGTATCCCTTTTTTTCTTGATCGGTAAAAGCAACACCGACTTCTTTACGTATTATTTTATCATACTTTGAATTACTAGAAACCAAATTTACAGTAAACATAGCCATGGATTGAAGCATTCTACGCACAGTAATGTCTGAGTCACCCCAAACCTTGGTAAACATATCTACATATATTTTATTCTTCATCAAACGAGCAACAGCTGAGTCTAAGTGAAAATCCATTTCATCATGATGACGAATAGGCTCCATGGATTGTCGTTCAATATTTCCCATAGCTCCGTCCCAATTGAAATACGGATTCCAAGCCATGTTAATTAAAGCGGGTGCATTTCGTTTTCCTATTCTCCCCTCAATTCCATGACTTCTTGCATGATCTGTATGGGCAAATCCAGAAAAAGACACGTGACACGTAGCACAAGAAATCATACTATCTCTCGATAAAACAGGATCATAAAATAATTTCCTGCCTAATTGAAATTTTTCTTCGGTGAATTCATTGCCCTCAAAATAATAAAGTGGTTGTGGCCAACCTTTAGGGACATCAAATCCCATTTTGGGTTTTCCGGGTTTAAATGATACTAAAACAGTAATCCCAATAAATACTAGAAAGAAAATTGAACTTGATTTCATTTATAAAATAACCTGTTATAACCATCAGCAATGAAAACTGCATCTTTACCTGGAATCATAATCATTGGTTTATCTTTCAAATTTACGATTTCTCGAAAAAAATTCGCTATGTCAATTTCAATAATTGGCTCGTTATTGATTACCCGAATTTTAGAACTCAACCATCTCTGAGTTGCGTATTTACCCGAGTACCCTCCAATGTGGTATTGAAACTCCTTATTCGAAGATGGACATAAATTTGATTTTCCTTCTAATTTGAAATGAATATAACCGGTATTCCAAGCCCAATACATTCCCAAAGCAGGATCTAATGCTCCCATAAATTGAGTTGACATGGTTGTTGCGCTATCTATACCGATTGCGAAATCAAATGTGGTTGAACTTTTCATTCCATCTTCAGTAAAAGGCAAAGTAAAGCTGATTGTATCATTCAAATCAACTAAATGAATAATCGAAGAACCTGCGGTTGTTTCATTGGAAAAAAATGGAGAGTAAAAAACATAAAACTTCAACTGATCAATTTGAATCCAAGATGAATCTGTAGTAATAATGTATTTTTCACCGGGCAAAAGTGGTTGAGAGTCACACGTGAAATTTATCTTAATTTGTCCATAAAGTGACAGATTAATAAAGAAGAAAACTAGGAAAAGAATTCTCATCTAGTTAGGTTTTTTGTGCTTCGAAAAATGATGTTTTAATTCTTCCGATAGCTTTTTCTTTTCTTCAGTATTACAGTTTTCATACATGGACTTAAAATGTTGAAGCAGCAAATTTTGTCGTTCAATTTCAAGCTGATTAATTTCTTTTTTGATAGAATCTTGTTTAGGTAGATTTGAGTTAGATAAATCTGAATATAATTCGGCTTGCTTCAAATTAATTTTCATCGTTAATGGTTTCATTTTTTCAAAATGACTTTCCTCCATCTTTTTTACCTTGACTAATTTTTCTCCGGTTAAACCAATTTTCTCAGAAATAAATGGTGGGTGATGGCTGTGTTTTTTTCCTTTTAGCAAGAGAAAAATGGTAAAGGAATTACTTATTATTAATAGTGCAATTATAACGATAAAAATGCGGTTCCTTTTCATAATCAATAAGTTGTAGTTGTTGAAAAATAAGAATCAAGTGAATTATCATTCGCTGAGTTGCTTTTTAAATAACTAATATTGAACAACATAAATCCAATAAAACTAGCTGCTGCCAACCACAAAATCCACGGAGAAAGCGATTGAATTACAGCTCTATTTTCACTTGGGATATTCTTAAGCTTAGCAAGTAATTCCACTGAAGGATGGTAAATTGTTTCATCTTCCTTATTCAGCCAAAATTCTATTTTATCCTTATTCATCACTTTTGTTTTAGTATCTTTTTAATTCGATTTCTTGCTTTCTGATCAACTTTTTTTCATCAACTTGGACAAATTTTGCTTTGCCCTAAAAATAAGAGATTCAACCGCTGAATGACTGGTTTTCATTTCTACTGCAATTTCGTTATAACTCAATCCTTCAAAACGATTTAACAAAAAAGCAATTTGTTGGTTCTCCGGTATCTTCGATAATGATTGATTAAATACCAATTCTAACTCCTTGAATTCCAATAATTCGCTTGGAATTGGATCGTTTTCTTGGATTTGAATTGAATTATCTTCCATCTGAACGTGAAATCCTTTGCGTTTTTTTCTGTTCTTTTTACGAATGAATTCGTGGGCTTTATTAATTGCAATTCTATAAATCCATGTTTTCAATAAACTATCTCCTTTGAATGCATCCATTGTTGTCCATATGGTAACAAAAACTTCTTGCGTTATATCCTCTGAATCTTGGCTATTTCTAATCATTTTATAAATAACGGAATAGACCATAGTCGAATATAAATCCACTAATTGGGAAAATGCCTTTGGATTTTGATCCTTTATTTGGTAGATAAGTTCCGATTCCTCCACAGTTATTAGTAGTTTAAATAGTGGAAATCTTGCGTTAACGAAACTTCATGTTACGCATGTAGGAGGTATCAGTTAGAGAAAATAAAAATGCCTTTAACTGTTCTCTTTCTTGAGATGTTAATTTAAACGGTTGTATTATTTTTGATTGCAACGTATGTTTTTTGCCTCCTTCTTGATAATGTGAAATTACCTCATCTAAACTTTTCATACTACCATCGTGCATATAAGGAAAAGTCAACTCGCTATTTCGCAAGGAAGGAATTTTAAATTTACCAATGTCATTTGAGTCTAAAAATATTCTAAATCGGCCTTTATCTTCCCCAAACTCCTGGTATAAACCATTATTGGCCGCTTCAAAGGTGGTAAAATAAGGTGCAGGATGGCATTGCAGGCAATACAATTTTTCAGAAAATAATTTCCAACCTGCTTTTTCATCGGAAGTCAATATTGTTTTATTTCCTTTCATATATTGGTCAAATCGTGAATTTAACGACAGTAAAGTTCGTTCAAAAGCAGAAATACTTCGAGTTAGAACATAGGCATCAAAATCGCGATTAAAAATTTTCTTTGCTGCTACTTGATATTCAGGAATAGCTCGTAATTTCTGAATCAATTCTTTCATGTTACTCCCCATTTCAGTATGTTCTTGAATAGGAACAATTACTTGCATTTCCAGGGTTGGAAGGTGAGCATCAAACATGGCTGTTTTCAAAAAGGCTGAATTTAATAACGAAGGAGAATTGCGTTCTGTTTTGCGACCTTCGATGCCAGTACTCGTCGTTAATCTGTCTGTAAAAGCATATTCAGGCACATGACATGTAGCACAAGAAACAGTTTCATTGAGTGAAAGACGTTTATCGAAAAATAATTTTCTTCCCAAAGCTACCTTTTCATCGGTAATTGGATTGTCAGCAGGAGTTGGAATACTTGTTACGCTCGTCCAACCAGAATTTTGGGTTGAGCAGGAAATAAAAAATGCTAATCCACTAATAAATGAAACAAATAATAATGAATTAGTAGATAAACGCATGATTAATGAATGGCATTCAAACTACCAATCAGAAGTGAATTTTTATTGAAAAACTGAACGATATAATACCCTTTATCCAAATTTTCGATAGCTAATTGACTAGTTGGATTAGTAGAGAAAAATTCTGTTATTCTTTTTCCATTGCTGTCATATACATGTATTTTTTCTAAATCTGTTAATTCATTCCAACGAATTTCTAATGAATTTTGTTGATTGGTAAAATAGAAGTTAGCATCCGAATTAATCGATGAAATACTCGCATTTGCCGGCTGAATAAATACGTTTTCCGTTAATACATTATTTAAAATAGTTGCGTTTAATCCTGTTTCGCCATGTGCTATTCCTACGGTGCTCAAAGCAATTGAATTAATCCATCGATCTGCTTGGCAATTAAGTAGAATATCGATTTGATTACTCGATGAATTTGTCTGAATAATACCGGGTAACTCAACAAATTTTTGATTAAGATTACCCAAGTTATGCATTTCAAAATAAGATTCCAAGCTGCCATCCCCATTGTCATCAGCATATCCACCCAAAATCATGTGCATATAACCTGCTTGCCAACCCCAATACATGGAAGGTGTTTGAAAACTTAAAGGATGATTTTCAGGATACAGAGAAATATCAATTGCTTCTATGCCTGTCTGTGTGTTCAATGGTTTTGGAACACCAACCACAAAAGATATTTGTTCAATTTGATTTACGTTGTATCCACCCAAAAACAAGGTGTGATTTTGAGGTTCAACTAAAAAAACTGAATCTAGAAGAATCTCTTGACCGCCATCATGCGTAATTTGAATATCTGATAAATAGTAATCAAAATGATCAAATTTTATTGTTTTTCCATCCCAAGCTGTATAATTGACATTCATTTCAAAATTTGAATTTTGAAACATGGGAGCAATATCTAGAAAAATATTTTTTTGACTAAAAATCTGATTTATAAAAAGTAAAGCAACTATTCCAACTCTGATTTTTTTCATTTTTTTCTGATTTTAAGTCTACAATTAAG
>JBIKQS010000023.1:0-15092 GCA_044349575.1 Crocinitomicaceae bacterium | reverse complement strand
CCTGCTGAACCAAGAATCGGTTGGAAGTATAGAATGAAAGGAGATCAGTCTATTTTTGCAGGTGCCGGTTTGCATAGCCAAACCCAGCCTTACTATACTTATACCTACGATCCAGACAACAACGGAAATGCTCATAACTTAAAAATGGATTTTTCTCGAAGTTTACATTCGGGATTAGGGTATGAAAAATCCTTTGGCCCTGGGTTGAATTTTAAAACGGAGGCTTACTATCAATATTTGTATAATTTACCGATTAATTCCATGAGCAACTCCTTTTCACTTGTAAATGCTGGAGGTGGATTTTCACGAGTTTTTCCAAATGACACACTGATAAATAGCGGTAAAGGAATAAACTATGGTATGGAATTCACTTTGCAAAAGTATTTTAGTAAGAGCTTTTTCTTCATGGTTTCAGCAAGTATTTATGATTCAAAATACTTAGCAAGCGATGGTATTTGGCGAAATACGTCTTACAAAGGTTCTAATATTTCAAAGAATATTGATTTGTCTTATGTTTGGAATGTACTTGCGGGGAAAGAATTTAAGATAGGTAAAAAGCAAGTGATAGGAGTTGGAACAAAAATCACACGAGCCGGAGGAAGAAGATATGGTCTTGTTGACATTGCTCAGACAGAGGCATCAAAAGAAATTATTTTTCAAGATAGCCTATTCAATGAAAATACGTTCAGAGATTATTTTAGAGTTGATTTGAAAATCAGTTGGAGAATGAATACCCAAAAGCTGACGCATGAATTTGGGCTAGACTTAGTTAACCTTTTAAATACGAGGAATCTACTAAGCTTAGCATATGCACCTACTTTAGATCCAAATGATACAAGTCAACCAATAGCCGAAAAAGCTCAACTTGGCCGTTTGCCTATATTTTACTACAAGATTGATTTTAAGTTAGCCGGAAAAAAAGACTAATCCCAAGCAGGACAACTGTCACATGAGTTTGTTGGGCGTATGTAAAATAATGCTCCTAATACCACACTTCCTTCAAGATATCCAAAGTTTTGTCGAGCAATTGCACTATATTCATTCGCTCTAGTGCGAACATTTATTTGTCTCATTAAACCTGCTGCAACATTGGTTTGAAGAAAAACATATTTGAAAAATTCAAAGCGCATTCCAGCATGACCAGAAACTCCTATTCCCGAAAGTGAAACGGTTGCTACATCTTTTTTTCCTCCAAAAGTGAAATCATTAAAGGATAAGAGTGCTCCACTGGAAACTCCAAGTAAATAACTCAATGTAAAATTATCTCTTCTATTTCTTGTTATGTTTCTCACTTTAGTCAATTCTGCTCGAATGTAGTTCAGTCCATTTGAATTTTCATAGTGAAAATCGGCTTCATTTGTAATAACTGGCTTATTACTCAAATTTCCTGACCAATTTGGATCTATTCCACCATTAATTCTACCATTCAATAAATATTCAGGGCCATGAACCATAACATACTTCAAGTGATCATATCCAACAGAGATATTCCAATAATTTTTGAAATTATAACCAGCTCTAAAATTAAACTGAGGCACGGTAAAAGTGCTGGGATTCAAATATTCGCTTATTTTAGTTGAAGGTCGATCAGTTGCTTTAACTCCTTTTAGTGAAAAGTCATATCCCGCACCGGTAAAGTTAATAGTACTCCGCGTGTAGGCAGAGCGATTATACCCCCAATAAACAAAGCCTGTTCCTTTTGCCATTGAATTTTTAGGTTTTTTCCGAATTCCAGAGGTAATTTCACCATCAATAAAGGACGAGTTCATTTGAGCGTTGTAAGCAGTCACACTACCTAAGAAACAAAAAAATACATAAATTAATTTTTTCATCGACTAATAAATTGAATCCATTCCTTTTGAGAAATTACTTTTTCTAGTTTAAAATGGGCGATTTTGTTTTTGGAATAAAATTCGACTAGTCCAAAACCTTCTGCAAAAATAGATTCACCCGTGGTACTGATAGATTGTTCTTTTTTCGTAAAAATATTTAACAGTGTTAGTTTACGAAAATCTTCAAACACGATGGCTTTTCGTTTTTCCTCCTCCAAGACTTGGTAATCAATATTTTCTTTGATGACTTTTCTTTTCAATTCATCTAAAATCACCGTAGAATCTAAGTGACCTGGGTATTTTGATGCAAACCACGTTTGATCCTTTTTGGTATTAGGTATAATTTTGTTTTTAAGAAGTATGGATGAGGTTTTATGATTTTTCCGATCAACAACCATGTGATCCAAAATAGTTAAAGAATCGTAATTGTAATTAAGAGCCTCGATAATTCTACCATTTGAAGCGTATTTCTCTACCACCACATGATGACCTTTTTGATCTTTTATGGCATAAATGCGATGAAATTCTTCGTCCATTCCATTTGCTATATTTCGGTAGCAATAGATTCTAGGAGTACTATCATACGGATAAAAATAATTGGCGTAAGGATGATAAGATTTAGCTTTCTCTCCTGAATTATTTTTTGATTTGCAGGAGATAAACAACAACACTAAAATGATAATAAACCCAATTTTCATGAAGACATTTTTAGAAATGACACCTCTTGTTCAGTCAAATGGCGAAACATGCCGCGGGGTAAATCTTTTTTGGTTAGGCTAGCAAATTGCACACGATCTAATCTCACAACTTTATACTCCAGGGCTTCAAACAATCTTCTAACAACCCTATTTTTACCGGAATGTAATTCAACACCGGCTTCATGATCCGTTCCCCCTTCAACAAAATTAGCTTTGTCGCAATAGGTCTTTCCATCCTCTAAAACTATTCCGCTTAACAACTTTTCAAGATCTTCCTTTTTTATGGGTTTGTCTGTTTCAACATGATAGATTTTCCGAGCTTGATACCTGGGATGGGTTAATTTTTTTGCCATATCTCCATCATTGGTAAACAAGAGTAGTCCAGTAGTTTCTCGATCTAATCTACCAACTGGATAGATACGTTCCCTGCAAGCTTTTTTCACAAGTGACATAACTGTTTTTCTACCACGTGGATCATCCATTGTGGTGATAAATCCTTTGGGTTTATTCAATAAAACATATCGCTTTTTCTCTGCGTTGATTGTTTCACCATCGTATTGAACAACATCACCTGGCTTTATCTTGTATCCAAGTTCGGTAATAATCTCACCATTCACTGTCACCACGCCTGTCTGAAGTAAAACATCCGCTTCACGTCTTGAACAAACGCCTGCATTCGATAAGTACTTATTCAATCGAATTTCATCGTCATTAAACGTGGGAAGTGGATCACCTTTTTTAACTCGTTGCTTGAATTCAATGTACTTTCGTTTATCTCTGGCATTTATACCTTTTTCTGTTTCTTTTGTAGGCTTGGTTTTTTCAGGTGTAGACTTCGGCGCAAATTTTGGTGCAGACTTAGCTGAAACCTTTGGTGCAGATTTATTTTCTGTACGACTTGTTCTTCTTTCCGGTTTGTTTTTTTTGATCATAATTTCTGGTCGATAATTGGTTAAATAAAATAACCATTCATAATCGCAATTTCTGTTACAATGTCATTTTCAATGTAAAATAATATTCTGTATTCCGAAAAATCCTCAAAATCAACCTCTTTTTGGTTGTAACGTTTGTCAATATCAAAGACCAATTTTGTAGTTGAATAATTCCAGGTTTCCTCATCCATGCTCCTGCGCATCTGGTAGCTGTAATAATTCTTATAAAGTGACAAAAGTTCTGTTTTTGACATGCCTACTTTCGCGCCATCTTTGGTTTTAAATTTTGGATCTTTGGTCGATATTTTTTGTAAAACCATTATTTTCATTTTCTCAACCTCTTTCTCCTGAAAGGTTACTTCATAAGTATTTCCTTTAAGAGTAGCATTGAATTTCGCCTCAAACTCATCTATGGGAGCATTGAAAGTAGTACCGCATAGTTTTTCTACATCTAGTATGTTTACATCGAGCGTTAAATCACCCAATTTTTCATAAGTAATATCAAATTGAGAGAGGCTTAAAAACGAAAAACTTACTAGGAAAAGTGTAAAAATTAATTTAAACATTTTTATTAATTTATAAGATGTACAAAGATAACCAAAAGACTTGATTTACCAATGTGGATAAAATGCTCCTTTCAAATGCTTTAATTCTGTTCTGTATGAATTGTGAACGATTGATATAATGTCAAATCGTGTGTTTAATTCAATGTTATTTGATTGGACATACTGATTAGCAACTTGTATAATTTGCTTTTGCTTATTGCGAGTTACCGCTTGCCAGGGCTCCCCAATTTCTGCCGTCTGCCTCGTTTTTACTTCAATAATAATTAATTCATTGTCTTTTTTTGCAATTATATCCACCTCGTTTTTTTTGAATCGATAATTTCTGTCAATTATTTGAAAGTCTTTTTTTCCTAAATAATCACAGGCCAATTGTTCTCCTAGTAATCCTAGCTCTATGTTGTTCATCCACAAATTTTATATTGAATTTACAAAATATTTTTAGCACATCTACCAAAAGAAATTTTAATTTTACCAAAAATTATCAGATGAAATTCGCAACAAAAGCCATTCATGCAGGCGTTCAGCCAGATCCAACAACAGGTGCAATCATGACACCGATTTATCAAACGTCAACCTACGTTCAGGATGGTGTTGGTAACCATAAAGGGTATGAATATTCGAGAACGTTAAATCCTACCAGACATGCGTTGGAGCAAAATATTGCCGCTATTGAAAATGGAAAATACGGTGCTTGTTTTGGTTCGGGTTTAGCAGCTATAGATTGTGTGATTAAAATGTTGAATCCAGGTGATGAGGTCATTTCTACAAATGATTTGTACGGGGGATCTTACCGTATTTTTAAAACTATTTTTGAGAAATATGGAATTAAGTTTCACTTTGTGAATATGCAAAATGCTGCTGAGGTTGAAGCATTAGTTAACGATAAAACAAAAATAATTTGGGTTGAAACGCCAACAAATCCCATGATGAATATTGTAGATATTGAAGCAATGTCGAAGATTTCAAAAAAATGTGGTGCATGGTTGTGCGTCGATAATACTTTTGCTACGCCTTATTTGCAAACCCCTTTGGATTTAGGAGCAGATATCGTAATGCATTCCGTAACTAAATACCTTGGTGGTCACTCAGATGTAATAATGGGAGCCTTGGTTACTTCTGATGATGAAATAGCTAAGGAAATGTATCGTATTCAAAATTCCTCAGGTGCAGTTACCGGACCAATGGATTCATTCTTGGTTTTGAGAGGTATAAAAACCCTGCATTTACGTGTTCAACGCCATTGCGAAAACGGAGAGAAAATAGCAAATTTCTTGAAAAGCCATCCTAAAATCGATAAGGTTTATTGGCCAGGTTTTGAATCACATCCAAATCATGAAGTTGCTAAAAAACAAATGCGTGGTTTCGGTGGAATGATCTCATTTACTTTGAAAGGAAATAACCTAGAGGACGCCTTGGAAATAGTAAAAAAAGTGCATCTTTTTGCTTTGGCAGAATCCTTGGGTGGGGTAGAGTCGTTGATAGGTCATCCGGCTACAATGACACATGCGTCAATCCCAAAAGAAATTCGGGAGCAAAGCGGTGTCGTAGATTCTTTAATTCGTTTGAGTGTTGGAATCGAAGATGCCGATGATTTAATTCAAGATTTGGAATTAGCTCTGGCCTAAATTTCTTTGCTTACTTGATCGAGTTCTTCGAAGAATTCTGTTCCAAAAGCTCTAATTAACGGTTCTTTTAAGAATTTAAATACGGAAACATCAAGTTTGTCTCCGCAACTGCATGCGGGTTTACAAATATTCCATTCTTCGTAATTGATAGCCGTGTATTCGTTGAATTTCTTGATCCGTATAGGGTAGAGGTGGCACGAAATAGGCTTTTTGAATGATGTAATACCAGACTTATTGGCTTGTTCGATGGCACATTTCGCAATCCCATTTTCAAATTGAACAAAAACACATTCCTTTTCATTGACAAGCGAAGTTACAGGCTCATCTTCTTGATCTAAATAATATACATCTGATTTCTCAACAACTTCAATTCCTTCTTGACGCATGAAAGGTTTAATCTTTTCTAAATCTTGTTGAATAATTTTTACTTCTTCCCAATTTAATGGGGCTCCTGCATCTCCTTCTACGCAACACGCACCTTTGCATTGATTTAGGTCACAAACAAATTTTTTTTCGAAGATTTGAGTAGAAATAATTTTATCACCAAGTTCAATTAGCATTTTTTGACAGTTTTCCGCTAAATTAATCCAATTTTATTTGGAAAATTCATTCATCCAGTGTATATTTGCATCATAATTACTGAAAACATGAACGAGGGGACGAAAGTCCCCTCTTTTATTACACTATGATTGATAAGAAAAAAGTTGTAAAATTGATTGATGAACGCATGCAAGAATTGGATGCAAAACTTTATTTGGTTGATTTGTCAATTAGTGCTTCCAATGTTATTCATGTGACAATTGATAAAACAGAAGGACGTGTTTCAATTGAAGAATGTATTTCCGTTTCTCGAAATATAGAGAAAAATTTAGACCGAGAAAAAGAAGATTTTGAATTAAATGTATCGTCTGCTGGATTAGATCGTCCTCTAATGCATTGGAATCAATATCGAAAACACAGAGGTAAGCGAGTTAAAGTTACTACCACTGAAGGAAAAAAAGTTGAAGGTCAATTGGTTGAAGTGGAAGAAGATTTTATCAAGCTTCAAAATGAGAAAGTAGAAAAAATCGAAGGAACCAAGAAAAAGCAAACAATCGTGGAAGAAATTATTCTTCCATTCAAGCAAATAAAAGAAACAAAAATTGTAATATCGTTCAATTAAATTCAAGCTATGAATAATGCAGAATTAACCGACTCGTTTTTAGAGTTTAAAGAATTAAAAAATATTGATAAACAAACGATGCAACATGTCTTAGAAGATGTGTTTCGTTCCATGTTTAAGAAAAAATTTAATACGGATAAGCACATTGATATTATCGTTAATATCGATAAAGGGGATGTTCAAATTTTCTTGAATAAAGAAATAGTTGATGACGGTGAAGTAGAAGATTCAAATACAGAGATTGCTTATTCTGATGCGATAAAAATTGAACCAGATTTTGAAATCGGAGAAGAAGTAACGGAAGAATTTAAATTTGTTGATTTTGGGAGAAGAAATATTCTTTCATTGCGTCAAAATTTGATTTCTCGCATCATGGAGCTTGAAAAAGATAGTTTATACAAGGCCTACAAAGAAAGAGTTGGTGAGATTATTACAGGTGAAGTTTACCAAGTTTGGAAAAAAGAAATCTTGGTTATTGATGATGAAGGAAATGAGTTGATCTTGCCTAAGTCTGAACAAATTCCATCGGATTATTTCAAAAAAGGAGAGAATGTTCGTGCAGTTGTTGCAAAAGTTGATATGCGAAATTCTACACCTGTTATTATTCTTTCTCGAACTGCACCTGAATTTTTAGAGCGCTTATTTGAGTTAGAAGTTCCAGAGGTTTTTGATGGCTTGATTACTATCAAACGTATCGTTCGTGAACCGGGTGAAAGAGCTAAAGTAGCTGTTGAATCATACGATGATCGCGTTGATCCTGTAGGAGCTTGTGTTGGTATGAAAGGTTCACGTATTCATGGTATTGTTCGTGAATTGAAAAATGAAAATATTGATGTAATTAATTTTACTACAAACTCACAATTGCTTATTCAAAGAGCGTTGTCACCGGCTAAAATCACGTCTATTGAATTAAATGAAAGTGATAAACGAGCTAAAGTATTTTTAAAACCAGACCAAGTTTCATTGGCAATTGGAAAAGGTGGAAATAATATCAAATTAGCAGGTAGATTAAGTGGGTATGAATTAGATGTTTATCGCGATGGTGAGGTTGACATCGAAGATGTTGATTTAGAAGAGTTTGCTGATGAAATTGATAGCTGGATTTTGGACGAATTAAAATCAATCGGTTGTGATACTGCAAAAGCAGTTATTGAAATAGGTATAGATGATCTAGTTCAAAGAACAGACTTAGAATATGAAACAGTAGAAGAGGTATTGAGAATTTTAAAATCGGAATTTGAATAACTCAATTTTGTTTCATAACATAGAATAGAATTAAAGAAGGTTAAAAAATTATGGCTGGTAAACCAATTCGTTTAGGAAAAGCGGCAAGTGAACTCAATATTGGAGTGTCTACGTTGGTAGAATTCCTTGAGTCCAAAGGAATGAAAATTGATTCAAATCCAAATACAAAATTGGAAGAGGATCAAATGTCAGTATTGCGAGCAGAATTTGCCTCTGATGTTGAATTGAAAGAGCAATCTAAAAGTGCAGCAGCAGTAAGGGAAAAGAAAGAAACAGTTACAATAAAGGATACTAGAGAAGTTGAGCCTGTTCAGGAAGAAATTGAAGATGAGGAAGATGCGCCTATTAATCTGGAAGAAATCAAACGTTCTGTTATGGAACCGGTTTCTACTGATGCTAATCCAAAGGTAAATATTGTTGGAAAAATTGATTTGGCATCTTTAAATCAAAAAACAAAACCAGATAAAAAGAGTACGAAGGAACCAGAAAAAATTGAAGAAATTGTTCCTGAAGTAGTAACTGAAGTGAAAATTGAGGCTCCAATTCCTGTTGACGCACCAGTTGAAATAGAAACGATTCGAGTTGAACGTAAAGTTTTATCTGGACCAACGGTATTGGGTAAAATTGAATTGCCGGTTGAAAAACCTAAATCATCAACTCCAACTGAATCAGCTGAAGATCAGCGAAGAAAGAGAAAGCGAATCAAAAAAGTTGAAAACCCCGTTGCTAATGATCCAAGAACTGGAGGATTCAACAAAGGACCTCAAAAGGGGAAAGTTGAGAAACAAGAGATTAAAGAGGTTGATATTCAAAAGGAAATTAAGGAGACATTAGCGAGATTATCAAATCAAGGAGGTAAATCAAAAGCTTCCAAAAACAGAAGAGCTAAGCGTGATATTGTTTCTCAGCGTCGTCAAGAAGAGATGGCTGCTGCGGAAATGGAAGAAAAAATCTTGAAACTGACTGAATTTGTAACAGTTTCTGAATTGGCTTCCATGATGAATGTTCAACCAACTCAAGTTATTTCTGCTTGTATGTCCCTTGGTATTTTTGCATCGATCAATCAACGTATCGATGCTGAGACTATACAGATTATTGCAGATGAATTTGGTTTTGAAACACAGTTTGTAAGTGCTGAGATTTCTGAATCAATTACGGTTCAGGAGGATACAGAAGATCAACTTATCGAGCGCCCACCAATTATTACCGTAATGGGTCACGTGGATCACGGTAAAACTTCATTACTAGATAAAATTCGAAATGCGAACGTTACTGAAGGCGAAGCAGGTGGAATTACTCAACATATTGGAGCGTATTCAGTTACCTTGAAAGATGATCGTAAGATGACTTTCCTTGATACACCGGGTCACGAGGCATTTACTGCCATGCGTGCTCGTGGTGCTCAGGTTACCGACGTTGCAATTATCATAGTTGCGGCCGATGATGATGTGATGCCTCAAACAAAAGAAGCGATATCTCATGCCCAGGCAGCAGGTGTACCAATGGTTTTTGCGATTAATAAGATTGATAAACCGGGTGCTAATCCAGATAAAATTCGCGAACAACTTTCGGCAATGAATATACTTGTTGAAGATTGGGGAGGGAAATACCAGGTGCAAGAAATTTCTGCTAAACAGAATTTAAATATAGACGCACTTTTGGATAAAGTACTTCTAGAAGCTGAAATCCTTGATTTAAAAGCTAATCCAGATAAAAATGCTTTAGGTACCGTAATTGAATCTTCACTCGATAAAGGAAAAGGTTTTGTTACAAACTTACTCATTGAATCTGGAACGATGCGTGTCGGAGATGTAATACTTGTTGGTCGCTATTACGGAAAAGTAAGAGCGATGCACGATGAACATGGTCGTGCAGTTAAAGAAGCTGGACCATCTCAACCAGTATCAATTTTAGGAATAAGTGGCGCGCCAAGTGCAGGTGATAAGTTCAATATTTTAGATGACGAGAAGGAAGCTAAAACAATTGCTACGAAAAGGGAACAATTGTATCGAGAACAAGGTTTACGTACTACAAAACACATTACCTTGGATGAAATTGGTCGAAGATTGGCAATTGGTGATTTCAAGGAGTTGAATGTTATTGTGAAAGGGGATGTAGATGGTTCTATCGAGGCATTGTCCGATGCCTTGTTGAAATTATCCACGGAAGAGATTCAGGTGAAAATCATTCATAAAGGTGTGGGTGCAATTTCAGAAGCGGATGTCAATTTGGCATCAGCATCTGATGCAATCATCCTTGGATTCCAAGTTAGACCTACTGCAACAGCGCGTAAGTTAGCTGAAAATGAACAAATTGATATACGTTTATATTCTGTAATTTACAAGGCAATTGAGGAAATCAAAGCTGCGATGGAAGGGATGTTATCTCCAGATATTGAAGAGAAAATTGTTGGTACTGCAGAAATTCGTGAAACGTTTGACATTACAAAAGTTGGAACAATTGCTGGATGTTATGTAACTGATGGTACAATTAAACGAAGTTCTAAAATACGTGTTATTCGTGATGGAATTGTTGTTCATACAGGAGTTCTTGGATCACTTAAGCGATTCAAAGATGATGTTAGAGAAGTTAAGAATAACTATGAATGTGGTTTAAATATCGACAAGTTTAATGACATTAAAATTGGAGATATCGTTGAAGCATTTGAGGAAGTTGAAGTTGCTCGTAAACTTTAAGCACGAATTTTCTTTAAATCTCCCGTTCCTCCAAGGAATTCTTCCCAATCTATAGTAGTGTTTAGATAACTACACATATTTAACTTGTATAGGATTGTTCCACTTGGAAAAATTATACGTTCTATTTTATCGTCAATTGTCTCTTCAGGATTTGTTTTTTGACAATACATCAGTAATTTGTTGATCCAGCGAGATGAAAGTAGAACCGTACTTTGGTAAGATAAACTCCCCTCTTGAACCAAACATTGAACGCGAATATCAGAATCTAACGTACTAAATTCAATGTTTTCTAAAATGTGTGTCTTTGTTTTCATTCCTTAAGTTTTTTACAAAGATTGAGGATTAAGAACGTAAACTATTTACGCTCATTGAAATTAATCAAGCATTTTATGTATTTTCGCTTTCAAATTTTATAAAAATGAATGATTTCCGGACTATTTGGTTGAGTGACGAGGGATTTGTTGAGGTTATTGATCAGCGTATTTTACCGCATAAACTTGAAATTGTTAAGTTAACCTCGTACAAAGAGGCCGTTGTTGCAATAAAAAACATGACTGTGAGAGGTGCACCGCTTATTGGGGCTACTGCCGCATATGGTATTTACCTGGCGGTTCGAGAAATGATTGAAAAGCAATTGGAAGGTGATTTTTTAGACAAGGCATTTGAAGAGCTACGTGCATCCAGGCCAACTGCTGTAAATCTTTTTTGGGCGCTAGATCGCATGCGCGAATCTTTGGATAATTCATCTGACTTTCTCAGTGATTCTCTAAATCAAGCAAATGCTATTGTTACGGATGATATTGAAACGTGTAGAATGATTGGCGTACATGGATTGCCTATCATTGAGGAACTGTCTGAAAAGAAGGTAGGTGAAACTATAAATATTCTTACCCATTGCAATGCTGGAATGCTCGGTTGTGTTCAATGGGGGACAATTACATCGCCTATTTATCAAGCTCATTTAAAAGGAATTAAAGTGCATGTTTGGGTTGATGAAACTCGTCCTAGAAATCAAGGTTCAAATTTAACAGCATATGAACTAACTCGTCATGGAATTCCACATACATTGATTGTTGATAATGCGGGCGGGCATTTGATGCAACATGGAATGGTTGATATGGTAATTGTAGGTACAGATCGAACAACAAGAAATGGAGATGTAGCAAATAAAATTGGCACGTATTTGAAAGCGCTTTCCGCAAAAGATAATGAAATTCCATTTTATGTTGCTCTTCCTTCAACTACGCTAGACATGAATATTAGCGACGGATTATTGGAAATCCCTATTGAGGAACGGGATCAAAATGAGGTGAAATACATTACAGGATTAGCCGCGAATGGTGAAATTGAATCAGTATTAATTTGTCCTGAAACTACTCCTGCAAGCAATTATGGTTTTGACGTGACACCTGCTCGATTAGTTACAGGATTAATCACAGAGCGTGGAGTGTGTGAAGCAAATGAAAATGGTATTCTCTCCCTATTTCCTGAATATTCAAAATCAATAATATGAAATATTTAGTCATAGGTTTAGGAAATCCTGGTGAGCAATACAAACAAACAAGACATAATATAGGGTTTTTAGTTGTTGAAAAATTAGTGAATGATTTGGGAGGAAAGTTTAGTTCTTCTAAATTAGCCGATGTTGCTGAAGTAAAATTAAAAGGAAGAATTCTGATTGTTATCAAACCTACAACTTATATGAATCTCAGTGGTAAGGCTGTTAATTATTATATGCAACAAGAAAAAATTCAATCTGAAAACATACTAGTGATTACGGATGATATTTCACTTCCTTTTGGTAAAATTCGTATGAAAGGGAAGGGCAGTGATGGTGGACACAATGGGTTAAAGGATATTCAAGCTGTGTTAAATTCGCAAGAGTATGCGCGTTTGCGTTTTGGTGTTGGAAATGATTTTGCAAAAGGTAGACAATCAGATTATGTTCTTGGGTCTTGGAATCCGGAGGAAACTTCAGCCTTAACTGAAAGAATTGATGTTGCTTCTGAGGCTGTGAAATCTTTTGCTACAATCGGATTGAATTTAGCAATGACACAATGGAATAACAAATAATATTTAAGAGGGAAAATCAAAAATGCTATTTCCTAAATTCGATCTAATACGTATTCAATGAGTTTTTTCATTTCTTCAGAATAACCTTTAGAAAATTCCATATTAGGTCGATTAGCAACCCCCAAACAAATTGTCGCAGTTTTATGACCTAATTCACGTCCTAAAGCAAAAAGAGCTGAACTTTCCATCTCAAAGTTGGTAACCTTAACCCCGTTGTAATCAAAATCACCCACTTTTAGTTGGAGTTTCTCTGTTCGAGTTTTTAATCTCAATTGTCGTCCTTGAGGACCATAAAACCCAGATGAAGTAATGGTTATTCCAGAAGTAGTTTTATCTGATTTCAGTTTGTTTGTAAGTGATTCAGATGGACTAACAAAATAAGGTTGAATTGTTTCAGGAAGCTGCAAAAAGTTTGATAAGTGATTACAAAATTCTATTTCTTGGTTACGAAAGGTAATTTCATAAAAATGAGCAACATTGTCTAAGCCATAAGCAAAATCACTAACGATCCAAGAATGAACAGGAATATCTTTTTGTAAAATCCCACATGTCCCGATGCGAACAATTTCCAGTGATGTGCAATTTTTTTGGTCTATACGTTTCTCTAGATCAATGTTTACTAATGCGTCTAGTTCATTGATTACAATGTCAATATTATCAGTACCAATGCCGCTTGACAAAGCTGATATACGCTTCCCTTTGTAGGTTCCTGTATGACATACAAATTCTCTGTGTTGCGATTTATGTTCAATAGTGTCAAAAAAATCACTAACTAAACTAACTCGATCTTGATCACCTACAAGAATTATTTTTGTCGATATATCAGAAGGCAGAATACCTAAATGGTAGACAGCATTTTTGTCATTTAAAACAAGTTCAGATTTAGAATATGTTTCCAAACAATTAATTAGTTAGGCTGCCAAATACTTTTACTAATAGATCTGTTACACGAGCAACAGGGTCTTTACGGATTTTATTCTCCTCTTTTTCCACCATGTAGAATAACCCCTCAATTGCTTTCTGAGTAATGTATGCATCTAGGTCTGGATTCAATTTTTGACCGCCAGTAAGAGTCATTGCATTATTATATTTGGTAATGATTGGATTCCAGTATTTTGTAAGTTCAACTTTGGAGGTGGCACTTTTTACTTTAGGAGAAAATGCAGTAACTAATTTACTTGTTGTTTGATCTTTTAAGAATTTCGTAGCAGCACCATTTCCACCTTTTAAAATGGCAAAACCATCCTGTACAGACATATTTGTAATGGCTTCCACAAAAATGGGAAGTGCTTCTTTTGTTGCTTCTTCTGCAGCTCTGTTTAAAGTGGTTTCAAATTCAGAAACTTTACCTGTAAGTCCTAAATCCATCGCTTTTTCCTTTACTTTGATAGCGTCAGGAGGGAAGGGCAAACGTATGGAGTCGTTTTTTAGAAAACCATCCGTTACAGAAGTTAAATTCACTGAGTTTTTTATGCCAACTTGAAGAGCTTCTTTTAAGCCAGATATTACTTCATCATTTGTCAAGCTTGGCGCTGAGGTACCTGTCGTTTGTGCAGAATTAACAGCCTTTAATGATTCATTTAATACATCACACGAAATAAGTCCAACAAAGAGAAGGAAGCCTAACATTAACTTTTTCATAACTCGTTATCTTAATACATTTAAAAATCCAGTGAAGAATCGTTTGCCGTCATTATCTTTTTCTTTGAAAGAAATTTTCCAAATATAAGTTCCAATTGGAACTATTCTTCCATTGTAAGTTCCGTCCCATGATTCTTTTGCATCTCTGGATTCCCAAATCAATTCTCCCCATCTGTTGTATATTACCAATTGGAAGTTTTCAAAGTCAATGCCATCAATATTTATTCCCCACGTTTGATTGTGTTCATCATCATCAGGAGTAAACGCATTTGGAACATAAAGAATTACATCAGGTACAATTTCAATTTCCAGAGTAATGGAATCGGAACATCCTTCAGCGGTAGTAACCGTCAAAGTAATAGGATATGTACCTACTTGACCTTCAGGATAACTAAATAAGGCGCTAGAGCCTGCGTTATTAATTGAAACTGCTCCGGGACTTTGCCAATCCCAAATGCTTATATTTCCTGTTGAAATATCTGATGTTTGAATGTTGGTTTCAAACCAAGTCGCTGGATTTTTTGATATTGTAAAATCAGCCACAGGTAGTGGAGTAACTTCTACAATTCCACCAATAAATGTTGAGTAAATACATCCATAGTTTGAGGTAACAGTCATTTGA
>JBIKQS010000207.1:0-4767 GCA_044349575.1 Crocinitomicaceae bacterium | reverse complement strand
TATTATTTGGTATATGTGCCTGCGAATGGTCAATTAATGGGATACACCACCGGAACTGGAGTTAAATATGCTGATTACGTTAAATAAATTGATTATGAAATTAAATACTATTTTAATGAGCATTTCCTTTGTATTGTGCTCATATTTTTTAAATGCCCAATCGAGTTTGGCTAGTTATGCGGGAAATTGGAAAATGACACCCGTAAATACCACTCATAAGTTTTCAAAAATGAATATTAGCGACAATGGCATGACTTTAACGATGAAATTTAAAAGGTCCTCAGCTAAATCTGCTACAGCAAGGTATAATCCTACTACAAATCGTGTTGAGCCGTTTATTGATAATAAAGGATATTATTTTGTGTTAGGTGCTCAACCAAATACAATGAGTATGTTTGAAATAGAAACAAATACGAAAGTTGGTGATTTTATAAAATAAGAGAAACACAAATAAATAGTAGAAGCCGGAATTGTCCGGCTTTTTTGTTTTAAAGAATTTCATTTTTGTTCAATCGAACATATTCTTTTTATATTTGTCTTAAAATCATAAAAATAGTTTATTGATTCTATATCATTTTATTAATGAATTTAAGACACAATACCTTTCGAGTAATATTATTTCTAGTTGCTATATTGCATTGTTTTGGTTTAGTTCGTCCAAGTTTGGAAGAAATAGAATTGTATGACTCATCAATCGTTGAGCTTGTTGATATAGATTCCAACGAATCTGATTCGGAAGAAAGGGAAGAAGAAGTAAAAGTGTTTGATTGCGATACAAATAAGGTAAATTCACTATTAATCGATTTAGTTAAAATTTACGACATCAGTCAAATTGTTTCTTACTGTCCGAATAAGTTTAAATCACCATTTTTATCGAATCCGTATTCCCCTCCTGAATTGAAAATTTAATTGAGTTAACATTAGTTAGAAATTAAATTTTGAGTTATGAAAGGGTTTTTTAAAGACTGGCGAAGTGATTTGTCAGCAGGTTTAGTAGTGTTTTTGGTGGCATTGCCTTTGTGTTTAGGAATCGGTTTGGCATCCACAAATTTAAAAGGGATAGATGGTTTACCGAATATATTTGCGGGTTTAATCGCTGGGGTTATTGGAGGAATAGTTGTTGGATTTTTTAGTGGGTCTAAACTCGGTGTTTCAGGACCGGCAGCGGGATTGATTACAATCGTAATTGCATCCATTACCACCCTAGGAAGTTATCAGGCGTTTTTGTTGGCAGTTTTAATTTCTGGTTTACTCCAATTGGTAGCCGGATTTTTTAAAGCAGGTGTCATTGCAGGTTATATTCCATCTTCTGTTATCAAAGGAATGCTTGCTGCAATTGGAATTACCTTGATTTTAAAAGAAATACCCCATTTAGTTGGTTATGATGCTGATTTTATGGGTGACGAGGCTTTTGTTCAAAGTGATGGCCACAACACACTTTCAGAGTTGTTTTATGCATTAAATGGAATTCAGTTGGGTTCCTTGTTTATTGGATTATTTTCACTTGTGTTACTTATCATTTGGGAGCTTCCTTTTGTTAAAAGGATCAAGATTATTAATCAGATACCTGGGGCTTTAGTTGCTGTTTTACTTGCAGTAGGATTAAATTTAATGTTTAATTCTTACTTTCCAGGTATACAGATTTCAAAAGAACATCTCGTTCAGATTCCTGTGCTTTCGACAATCTCTGAATTACCATTACTATTTACGTTCCCAGATTTTGGATTTTTATCGAATCCAAACGTTTACATTATTGCTATAACGCTTGCAATTGTGGGAAGCCTGGAAACATTATTGAGTGTTGAAGCAACGGATAAATTAGATCCTGAGAAAAACATTACTCCAAAGAATAAGGAGCTACGAGCTCAAGGCATTGGCAATATTGTAAGTTCATTAATTGGAGGATTACCGGTTACTCAAGTTATAGTTCGGAGTTCGGCAAATATTAATTCTGGTGGAAAATCAAAACTATCGGCAATAATACATGGGTTTTTTCTTCTGTCAGCTATTCTATTTATTCCTTCTATTTTAAATTTAATCCCACTTTCAGTGTTAGGAGCAGTTTTAATTTTGGTTGGCTATAAATTGACTAAAATTTCACTATTTAAACAAATGATACA
This sequence comes from Crocinitomicaceae bacterium, assembly GCA_044349575.1. Classification (GTDB taxonomy): domain Bacteria; phylum Bacteroidota; class Bacteroidia; order Flavobacteriales_D; family Crocinitomicaceae; genus UBA952. Next base: position 2,647 of record JBIKQS010000207.1, on the reverse strand, counting down.
TTTAGGTCAAGAACAATATGTTCCTTTTATGGCAACAATTTTAGGCGTCTTGTTTACTGATTTATTAAAAGGTATTGGAATAGGAATGGCATTCGCAATTTTTTACATTTTAAAATCAAATTATAAAAATCACTTTTCGAGAGAGATAAAACAAGATCAAACGATTATTACCTTGTCTGAAGAAGTTACTTTTTTGAATAAAAGTGGAATACAAGAAATGCTGTTTAAAGCTAAACCAAATACAAAATTGGTGATTGATGGTTCAAAGTGTAGATCAATTGATCACGACGTTCTGGAGATGTTAGAGGAATTCAAAAACTTTGGCGCAAAAAATAAAAATATTGATTTTCAAATGCTTAATATAAAATAACTATGGAATCGTTTTATTCAAAATTATTAGATAATAATAAAAAATGGGTTGAGTCTAAACTCAGTCAAGATCCTGATTTTTTTAAGAAATTATCATCAGGTCAAAAACCACCTGTTTTATGGATCGGCTGTGCAGACAGTAGGGTTCCTGCTAACGAAATAATAGGCGCTCAACCAGGTGAAGTATTTGTTCATAGAAACATCGCTAATATGGTTGTCCACTCTGATATGAATATGCTTTCAGTATTAGATTATGCAGTGAATGTTTTAGAAGTAAAGCACGTTATTGTTTGTGGTCATTATGGATGCGGGGGTGTACAAACAGCTATGACGAATAAACACGTCGGATTAATTGACAATTGGATAAGACATATCAAGGATGTGTATCGATTTCATCAAGATGAATTAAACGCTATTGCGGATGAAAAAAAGCGCTTTGACCGGTTTGTTGAATTGAATGTTGTAGAGCAAGTTTTAGATTTAGCAAAAACATCTATCGTTCAGGGAGCATGGGAGCGAGGACAAAATCTTCATGTGCACGGTTGGGTTTATGACATAAGAGATGGACTGATCAATGATTTAGATATAACAATACGTGATAATACAACATTATCAGCTGTTTATCAGTTAGATTTATAAATTGAATTGTGGTAAAGAAGGAAACCACTGGTAAAATTCTAAATACAAACTAAAAATTTGAATTAAATCCCCACGAGGGAATCAAATTAGAGCTAGTGTTTTCTATTTTACTTAACTTATAAGATTAATTTTCAGGAAATATTTTTCCGGGATTCAAAATTCCTTTTGGATCAAATACTTTTTTAATGCCTTTCATAAGGTTTAATGACACCTCCGGAAAAGCTATGTCCATGTAATTTTTTTGAACTAAACCAATTCCATGTTCTCCTGAAAGTGTCCCTCCCAATTCAACTACTTTTTTGAATAATTCTCTGATGGCTAATGGGAGTTCAGTATTCCATTTTTCATCTGATAAATCCCCCTTTAAAATATTGATATGTAGATTGCCATCACCTGCATGTCCGTAGCAGACAGATTGAAATCCAAAGTCATTCCCAATTCTTTTTACATGATGCAAAAGTTGAGGAAGATTGTATCTCGGAACAACAGTGTCTTCTTCCTTATATATGGACTGAGCTTTGACTGCTTCACCTGCCTTACGGCGTAAACTCCACAACGTGTTTTTTTGAGCTTCTGAATCAGCAAAAAGAATTTCGTCCGTTTCAAATTTTTCTAAAACTGTTAATATTTGCTCGCATTCTTGCATCAGTTTATCCGAGTCAAAGCCATCCACTTCAATAAGCAAATGAGCTTCGTGATTTTCAGCAACAAGTAAACTGTAATCTCCTGTAAATTTTTGCGTATAAATTAAGGCATCTCGTTCCATAAATTCCAATCCACTCGGTGTTATTCCGGCTTGAAAAATAGCAGCAACTGCTTCACAGGCTTGTTGGGCACTAAAAAATGGAACAAGCATGAGTAAATCATTTGTTGGATGTGGAATGAGTTTCAACACAATTTTTGTAACAATTGCTAAGGTTCCTTCAGAACCAACAATAAGTTGGGTTAAGTTATAACCAGTAGCGTTTTTTAATACGTTTGCTCCTGTCCATATAACTGAACCATCTGCTAAAACAACCTCAAGATTTAAAACGTAATCTTTCGTTACTCCGTATTTAACTGCCTTTGGTCCACCAGAATTTTCAGAAATATTTCCCCCAATGAAACAACTTCCTTTGCTTGCCGGATCGGGTGGGTAAAACAATCCTCTCTCCTTAACAGCATTTTGCAGAACTTGGGTAATTACTCCTGGTTCTGTTATAACTTGGTGATTTTTTTCGTCAATTTCAAGAATGCGATTAAATAATTCCATGCTCAATAAAACGCCTCCATGAATTGGCAAGGCGCCACCGCTCAACCCTGTTCGGGCACCAGCCGGAGTAACACAAATTGTATTTTTATTACAATAAGCAACAATTTTTGAGATTTCTTCAACCGTTTTTGGTTTTATAATTACTTCGGGAGGAAAAGATAGATCTTCCGTTTCATCGTGCGAATATTCTTGACGTTTTTCAGAATCACAAAAAACTCGATCGTTGCAGATTTGCTGAAAGAATTCAATATGCTCGGAGGTTATTTTTGTGTAGAACTGCATGGTCAAATGTATAAATTACGGATGAATTACATATAATGAATTAGGAACAATCTGAAAATGAAGTTCACTGAATTTGTTCAAGAATCCTTCACCATCCATTTGGAA
>JBIKQS010000022.1:0-15104 GCA_044349575.1 Crocinitomicaceae bacterium | reverse complement strand
CAAAAACAAGCGAATGTAAATCCTTGTAACCTTCTGCCATTTTTAAATCAACACCTTTTGCATAAAGATCTGTTTTGTTTTTTACTTCAAGTTGATCTACAGGAACATAATCTCCAGATGTTGTAAGGTAAAGTTTAACATTTACTTTTTGAACTTGACCTGTCATTGGATTGTTATCCTCAACCGTAAGCTCTTTAACGTGTAATGGAAATTTATCACTTGAAATTTTGGCTTTCCACCAAAAGTTAGCCATGTGAGTTGCGATAAAAACAAGAATAAGCGTTCCCAAGACAGCCATGTTTCGTGATGCCATAGAACTGTTAGCAGAAGGTTTACTGTAGGCATAAGCTACAGGTCGTGCTTTCTTATTTTGGAACGCCAACATAATTCCATCAACAGCATGAAAAATTATTGATATGTAGGTAAGGTAAGACAAAATTTTAATGGCAGGATTGTTCGCCATGAAGTAGGCATATTCGTTAAATGCTCTTTTGCCTTCTTCCCCGGTTTTTAAAATCAATTGGAGATTACCGGCAAGGTGACCCACTAGAAACAAACACAAAAATAATCCCGTCAAGGCCATCCAATACTTTTTAGCAATTGACGATTTTAATAATGCAGACTTACTCATATCTCGTGTAATAAATTAAATTCAACATTTAGAAGTACAAATTTATAGCTTAGAACAATGCAGAATGATTTTAGTTCTTATTTAGAATCAATCTAATTTATTTCTGGAAAATGAAAATACCCAATTGTAAAACTCATCTGTTCGGAATATTTTTTCCAATGCACCATGGTTTGCTTCTGGGTCAATAATGAATTTAAGCTTGTCTGAATTAGCGCATTTTTTTATGGCTTCAGCAACCTTGATTGATTCTGTAACGGGAACTGCTTCGTCTTTTTGACCGTGTTCAATCCAAAGAGGAATAGTTGCTAATCGGCAAGCATCTCGAACATCTCCTCCTCCGCACAAAGCAACAGCAGCAGCTACTTTGTCGGGATATTTCCCAGCAAAATTTAAAGTGCCATAACCACCCAAGCTCATTCCTACAACGTAAATTCTGTTCGAATCAATATTGTAATTTCGCGTCATGTAGTGAACGAGTTTTAAAATTTTATCCGGATTCCAGCTTTCGCCTTTTTTTACTTGTGGTCCAATAACATATCCAGGCACAAAACGACCTTTTTTTTCCATTTCGTGAAGCACACCGTATTTCTTTACCAAATTCAAATCTTCACCGGATAGGCTTCTTCCATGTAAGAATACCAATAGTGGTGATGGTCCGCGACTATCAACGGAATCTGGAGGTATAGAAAGCAAAAAAGGATAAAAGCTTTCTTTTTTCACTTCAGTAAAAATTGCTTGAGCTATGGAAAATTTTGAACTGAAAATTGAAATAAAACAAAGTAAACCAATAATTTTCATGATCAACTGAAACCTATTTATAGCCTTCTAAAGCAAAAACGGAAAAAGAGGAGAGCCAATGATCAATGTCATAATTACCTTTGCCAATACTAAGCTGTGCATAATCCCACATTTCATTCATCGCAATTGTCCATTTTAACTTCAGTTCAGGACTGACTGATTTTTTAGGTAAACTGATTAGCATTCCATTTAAACACCAAATTCGATTTAAATGAAATCCATCCCAATGAGATTCAAAACCATCATGAACTTCGGTCTTGTTAATTTTTAGTGCCATGTGTACGCGTTTTTCATCTACAAGCTCAGGAGTAAATTTAGAAAGCCAGCTAGCGTATTCTTTTCCAGACAACACCTTGCGCATTAAATCAGCGATTAGCAAGGTTCCCGACATGAAATCGTATTCAACGGGTTCGCTTGAAATCGGAGCATTTTTGACATTGAGGTAGTATTTCTTAGCGGCAGAAATTAATGTTTTTTCGAGTTTCTTATTTTTAAAGGATCGTGAATAATCAAGCGCAAAAGAAATTCCCAAGGCAGGACTATCATGACTTCCAGAAATTTGTACCGTTGGAGTTGCATTCCAATATTTGAAGTGATTTTCTTCAATTACTTGTAGAACAGGCTCAATTTGCTTCAACCATTTTTTTGCGTCTGAATCATTCCAGGATTTTAGCTCATCGGCCAGTTTTAAAAACCAACTTTGTCCATACGGAAATTCAAAATAACCCTCTTCATTCTGACTTAGAAAGTAAGCCTCATATTTCATGTTTTGTGCTGAAAAAGCCTCGTTTAATCGCTCTCTAATTTCTCCAGCCTCTGGGATAGAGGGGTGGTTTTTTAGTAATTTAATTAGGCACCAATGATTGTGAACCGAAGAATGCCAGTCAAAACAGCCGTAAAATGAGGGCCACAAATCTTTGGATGTGGTTGAATCTACAATGTTATAATGTTCTTTGTATTTTTCATAAAAGTGAGGTGACGATTTTTCAGCGCATTGTAGAGATAGTTTCGCAAAATAGGATGCTCCCGAATAAGATAATTTATAAATTCCATCTTCTCCTTTTATTGTGAGGTTAGACTGAGAAAAACCAAAAGAGAAAGTTGTTTGTAGACCAATAATTATAGTTAATAGAAAAAATGATTTCATCTAAAAAAGGTTAATAGGTTGTTACTAGAAAACTAGAAAAAGATTATTTTTTCTTCATCTCTAAAACCGACTTGACAGTCATTTTCATTCCCATCATATCTATAGTTGTGGTTAATGCTCCACCAATGCTTACAAACATACCGTTTGTATAATCAAAATTGGATGTAATTGTACCGTTCATTTCGGGTGCCATGCCTTTGGTCATATCCATAGCGGCCTGATCTTCAGCGTCTAATTCCATGTCTTGGACACCTCCAAATCCACCCATCTCAAAAGACCCCTCGTCGGTTTGACCACTCGCAGAACCTTGGAACATGTCAGCATTTTTTGATGTGCTAATTTTTTCGTCCAACGTAGAAATTCCATTTGCCATTGATTTTACAGCAATATCAACATTGTACATTCCTGCAGAAACTTTATAGGTGTCTCCTTGTGCAACATTTCCATCAGGCAGCACCATCATTTCTAAATAATCATACGGAAAAACATCTAAATGATCACTTTCCTCATTTTCTTTAACGGCAGCTTTTTTTGTTGTGTTTAAGGTTTGAACGGTATAACCAGCTTTTAATTTCCCGGTTTTCGGATCAAATTCTGCATAAACATCTACTTTTTCATCGGATGTTTGAATACCCGCACTTGCGCCGTTTTGATCAGCTTTAGCATAAACTAGATAGTTGCCGGTTGACGTTGTTACTAAGCTCACTTTTTTAGGAAAAGTAAAATGACCTTTCTTATCAACAGTAATATCGCTTTGAACTGCATTTTTCGGCAGAGAAGCCAAATTTGCTAAGACAATACCTTTCGAATCTTTTACCGAATAATTAACCAGGAAAAGTTTGCCTTTTGCTAAACCGGTAGGATCAACGGATTGTATAAATAATACAAAATCAATGGTGGTGGTAAATTTCTCTTGTATGTTCATTCCCATCGCTGACGTTGTGATGTCGTCTTTTTGAATGGATGAAAAGGTGTAGTTTGTGTTTGCCTTCCATTTATATACTAATTCTGTAGCATGTAAAAAGTTAAAAGGCAGGTAAATAAAGATTGCGATTAAAATATGTTTCATAAAATTTAGTTTTTTGATTTTAAAGAAAATCCGTTTTTAATTATACTTATGGATTCAGATCCAATTCCTACTATCGAAACGATGTTCAGTGGGAACTCTAATAAAACATGCGTAAAACTTAAGAAGAACAAAAAGTTTAGACCGAGTGCATAATCATAGGCGTATATTCCGCAGGCAGTTAGCCATAATCCAATCACTAAGGCAAAGCGCAATTTGGGTACTTTGTGCCAACGAATCACTTCGGTTTTACTAAACCAATTGAGGTAATGATAGAGATAAGCGAAAGCAATAAAACGCATGAGCATGATACCAACTGTTGAGAAGAAAACGGAATTCCAATAATAATCTTTCCCATTAATTGGGATTGCATATTTTACCGGGATAGGCTTCATGTAGTATTCGCTATCAGGATTCGGAACAATAAAATTTTCATTTAATTTATTCTTCAAAGAATCCGTTAGTCGTGTCCGTTCAGCCTGTGGAATTTGATTATCTGCACTCTTTTTATTTACCACTGAATCCAGATATTGTTTGTTTGTAAGTAGTGGTTCTTTTGTTAATTTAAAATGATCTAAAATGCTAACATTAGTATAAAAGAAACCCTCTCCATCTGCATAATAGGCCTTTTTACCAATATCAGAAAGATAATTTGACTTAGTATCAACTGGCGCATAGAAAACTAAAATTAGAGGAAATAAAATGAATGTCACTACAGAGAATAAACCGGTTTTACTTCTCGATTTTAATGCACCATAAAGCATGAAAAGACCTGTAAAAATATATACGTGAATTAAAGTAGGAACTAATGAAGTTAATGCGAAAATTGTTGTGCTATCGCGGTTTACCTCCGCTCTATCAGGAGAAAGCCAACCGGAAACGAAAACAAAAAGCAAAAGAATAGAGACAATTTTCACAAAGATATTTTCTACCAACGCAAATAGAACTGCGCTGAAAAGTCCAAAAACCAATAATTTATCAAATAAATTAGCTTCCACAAAAGACTCATAAAAATCTACGTTAATTCCAAAATCCTTTGCAAAAGCTGCGTAAGAAAGTAGAACGCCGATGACTAATAGCACAATAAAATCATATTTTCCTTTTGAAAAATAATTACGATCGTGCAACCAACTTATTTCTGTTAAATAATGCAGTGGTCCTAAAAAAGCGTAGGCAATCAAAAAAGTTTCAAAAGGCAGAAAATAGGCTAAAACGGCGCTGAAGGCCATTAAACCAATATTCAAATAATTAATTTTTGCGTCTTTTGCTAGATTCATAAACAAGTGAATTTACACAAATTTACTTATTTTCTCGGTCTATTTATCGAATCACACTAATTTAAAACAGGTCTAATTTAATATCCAAATCATTTTTAGTTGTAAAAAGGAATTTGCCTGAAAAAAACGAGGGATTTAGCTTAAATTTGCCAAAAAGAATTTATGCAACTGTATAATAAAATAATGCTCTACTTTTGGTTGGTTGTTGGAATCGTTTCTCTGATTGTGGTTTCCTTCAATTGTATTACGGTGGGAGTAGACAAATGGGGCTTGTACTTTAGTATGCCGCTTATCGCATTTCTTATGTTTTTCTTTAAACGATGGATGATGAAGCGGATGGAAAAACACATGAAATTTTTGGAATCTCAACAAATAACCAAAGAATAGTGTTAAATCTTTAAGCGAAGTAACTATTCTCTTTCTTTTACGTCTAATAATTCAATGATTTCAAGAGTTTTATTTCCTTTTTTCTTTTTTCTATTTGGTATTTCATCGCTAACCTTATCCCAAGTTTTAGTTAGTGGTAAAGTTACAGATGAGCGAAACGACCCTATTCCTTACACTAAAATTTTCATCAAAAATATGACTGATCAACGAACGATTAGTGATGTGAATGGATATTTTGAACTTAGATTGATGCCGGGTGAGTACTTTTTGGTTATCAATGCCACGGGGTTTCAAGAACGAGAAAGTTATTTGACAGTTACGGATAAAGCCGTTTCAAAAGACATTCAACTTTTTCCATCCACCATAAAGGATTTTGAAGATATGGAGATCCAGTCAAAGAAAACCAATCCGGGAAGAGAAATTATGTTGAAGGTGGTTGAAAAACGCGACAAAATCAGTCTTTGGAACTATCCGCATTCTGTTGAGGTTTATATAAAGGCAAGCGAAAAATTAGATCGGAAAAATCAACCGAAAAAAGAACAAAAGAAGCCTGAATCAGATGTCCCTTTTGAAGATGAGGTAAAAAAAGCTGCAGATTTATTGGCTGAAAACATGAATTTAGCTGAGGTGCAAATCACTAGGAATTACGCCCCCTATGACAAAGTTAAAGAGATTCGAAACGCCTATGAATTAAGAGGTTCTGATCGTAATTTGTACTATACAACTACAGCCAAATCAAATTTTAATTTCTTTGAAAATTTATTACGTTTAGATGATTTACATGAAAATCCAATAATGTCACCGATTTCGAGTCCAGGAATTTTGTCTTACAAATACCGTATTGAATCAAAATATCAGGAAAATGGCAAGAATATTTCCAAAATAAAAATTTCATCCCGAAATATTGCTACTTCTACGCTCGAGGGTTATATCTATGTAATTGATTCCTTGTGGTTGATTCAGAAATTGGAGCTAACCATGAATAAAGGTAATCTTTTGATTTACGACTATTTTACGATTTATCAAGAATTTGAACACCCGGGTGATAGCATGTGTGTATTAAAAGTTCAGGACTTAAAATACGGGGTCAAGTATAAAAATGAAACAAGCAGCGCATCCACTTATGCGGTTTTTTCTAATTACAATTTCAAGCCCAATTTTGGGGCGAAATTTTTTGGAACCGAAGTCGCAATAACAGAAAAAGAAGCCTACGAGAAAGATTCATCCTTCTGGTCTGAAACAAGACAGGGTATTTTGACTGATGAGGAACGCAAATTTATTTTGGTAAAAGATAGTATTTTTCAAGCCCAAAATAGGAAAGAATACTTAGACTCAGTTGATTCTATTTTCAATAAAGTAACCTTCCTAAAGGTGCTTTGGTTCGGTATCGATCATCGAAACAGAGCCAAGAAAAATCAATATACCTTTGCTTCCCTCGCATCACTTGTCCAGCCTTTATTTATTGGTGGTCCGCGAGTTGCCCCTTGGATTGATTATTTTAAAAAATGGAAAAATGAACGCACCTTGGATTCGTACACTCAAATTTCATACGGATTCTTAAATAGAGACATAAAGGGCGACACCTGGTGGAAATATCGCTTTGATCCTTTCCATTTTGGAACTGTGCGTTGGTCACTCAATCACAATTTTGACGTTATCAGGGGTTTCGATGCCATTACACAAATCTATAAACGCGATAATTTTATTGAAGCAACACGAATGCGAACGGCAATAGAATACGAATTGTTTAATGGATTTTTTGTTGATTTTGACAATGAATTTTCTGAACGAAGGTCCTTGAAAGATTATAAATTTCTAACATGGCTAGATCAAGCAATTCCCAACAATGATCCAACTGAATTTCAAACATATCAGGCTTTTGTGTCCGATATTACGTTTCGATATACACCGCGTCAAAAATACATGCGTGAACCTTACAGGAAAGTCATATTGGGATCGGCTTGGCCCACCTTTGCTATAAATTACGAGCGAGGTATTCCCAAGTTATTTGGTAGTGATATTGATCACGAATATTTGGAGTTAAACGTCGAACAAACATTTAAATTGGGAACAATTGGAACAACAAGTTATCGCGCGGCAATTGGTAAATTTTTGAGTGCACGCGATTTACGAAATCCAGATTATAAGTTTCAACGAAGGAGTGACCCAATTTGGTTTTCAAATCCACTCTATTCATTTCAGGGTCTAGACTCCACACTTCCGACAATTGATTATTCCATGGAAGCACATATAATTCATCATGATAATGGGGCCATAATTAATAAAATTCCATTCATGAAAAAAACAAGAATTGGAATGGTTGCCGGTGCTGGGATTTTGTATGTAAAACAGTACAATTGGCTTCATTATGAGGCGCTTGCCGGATTGGAACGCAATTTTAAAATCTCAAGACGACGACTACGGGTAGGAGTATATGGGGTTTTATCAGACGGTAACCAAATTCCTATTCGTGCTACTTGGAAGGTGTCGTTTGCACTGTTGGACGACCGCAATATGAAATGGAATTTCTAAAATTCGTTTTTTTCAGTATTTTCTTCGAATAAAAGAAGGTAATAATTTGTAAATTCGTGCTTATATTTCAGAAACATGATAATTGGAATTTGTGGTGGAAGTGGCTCCGGTAAAACTACTTTATTGAATAAGTTGAAGGCTGAATTTAAAGATTTAGAACCATCTATAATTTCTTTAGATAATTATTACCTACCGATTGAACAACAAGAAAAAGATGAAAATGGCAAGGTGAATTTTGATTTACCAACTGCATTGGATAGACAAAAAATTAGTGCAGATTTATCCAGGGTTATCAATGGCGAAACTATAAAAATTAAAGAATATCACTTTAATTCACCACCAGATTTGATTAGCTATATTTCTATACATCCTTCAGAAATAATGATTATAGAGGGGTTGTTTATTTTGCATTACGAAGAAATTAGGAAATTATTGGAAATTGCAATTTTTGTTCAATTAGATCCGGAAATTCAGCTACAGCGACGAATTTTAAGAGATAGTCAAACCAGAGGTTATTCAATGGATGAGATCTTGTATCAATGGGAGAATCATGTCTTGCCTTGTTACGAGAATTACATTCAACCTTATCAACCTCATGCAAATTACTTTTTTCGAAATGACCAGTTTATTGATGAGGATTTTGAACGAATAAAGATGGGAATGTATGCGAAGCTGAAAGATAGATCTCTCAATTCGATAAATCGTTGAAGAAATATTTTTTCAAATACAAATTATACTTTTTTTCATTTGCTTTTATTTTGGCTTATGCCATAAGTTATGCCATTATTTTCTACCAAGATTATGATGCAATTGTAGCAAGATTTAACACGAAAATTGTTGAATATGAACAAAAATTAGATCGAGCGGCAACGCTTAAACTCAAAGAAACAGTAAGGACGGGGACATTCTCTTCGTGGAAAAAACAAGATGCTGAAAATGAATTTGCAATTCATATTTATAAGAATGATTCCTTGTTATTCTGGAATACCAATCAAATTCCCATTGGTCGCTATGCTGATATTCACTTTCCAAACGAAGGAATTAATCACCTTCAAAACGGATGGTATTTGACAAAAGTAAAATCAGGCAACGGTTACACGATTGCTGTTTCTCTTTTGGTTAAAAGTGAATTTCCTTATCAGAATGAACATTTGGTAAATGGCTTTTCCGCCAAGTTGGGAATTCCAATTGCCGCGCAACTAATTGTAGATAAAGACTCACCTTTTCGCATATTTAATTCCAAAAAGGAATATTTATTTAGTGTTATTCCTTCTGAAAAACAAATCCCTCAAGATTCTCAAGCCTTTATTTTACTTTTTTTACTTATGATGGCAATCGCTTTGCTAATCAGTGCCTTGTATCAAAGTTTCAAAAAAAGCCCGCTGAAATATGCTTGGATAATCCCTCTTGTATTACTTTTTTTTCGGATTATTTCGTTGAATTATTCCAAAAGCTTTTTTGATAATGATGTTGCCATTTTTAGTGATCGCTTTTTTTATATAAATCAATTTTTCCCCAACTTCTTTGAATACCTGGTTAATGTATTTTTAATAACATTCCTGGTAAATTGTTTGATTCGCTATATTAAGCAAATTACTTTTTCAAGTATAGTTCTTAAAGCTCTGCTCTTTGTATTCCTTTGCGGCACTTTTTTGTTATGGTTTTTTGTTTTGTATGTTTCATCAAGTCTTGTTAGCAAATCTGAGATATATCTCTTTACAGATAAATTTTTTAGTCTCAATCTTCTTTCCTATTTGGCCTTGTTTTCAATAGGCTTATTAATATTTACCTATTATTCGTTACTAGTCCACATCATTGACGCATTTGAAAGAGTCAATTTCAAGCGTGGTAATTTGGCAAGAATTCTTTTTCTTTCAAGTACAGTTTTTTTGATTTTACTCATTGTTGAATCAACATATCATATTGTGGGAATAATCATTCCGATGGTTTTTTGCATGTGGATTGTCTTCACCATTCGTAAAAAACCAGTTTTTATTTCAAATGAAATGAATGGGTTATTTCTACTTACCATTGCAGCCATTTTCATTGCGTTTAATTTGACTTGGACAAATGAGTCAAAAATGAATGTGGAAAGAGAAAAACTGGCAGAAGAGTTAGCTTCAGAAAAACAACTAGAAACAGAAAAAGAGTACAAGAAAATTTCGGAGAAAATAAAAACAGATACCTATTTGAACCGGATTAGTCATTCAAAAGAAGGTATTGACTTGAGTGATTTTGAATATTCTATGGAACGAAAACTTTTCACTGGTTATTGGGAACGATACGAGATGAATTTTAACCTTTTTGATTCAAACGGAAGATCTATTATCACGAAAGACAATTTACAGTTCAAAGATCTCAATTTGCTTATTAGAGACCATTGTGTTTCTTCGAAAATTGACAGTAATATTTACTACGTAAGCGACTACACAGGGCAATTAAGTTATGTCGTTCTGCAACCTTTTTACAATAGTGACAGTGCAAAATGCTTTTTATCTGCTACTTTAAAGTCAAAAAAAATTCCTGAAGGCATCGGATTTCCTCGATTATTAATTTCGTCAAATGCTAGTGTACTTCGATCATTAGAAAAATATTCTATCGCCAAATACCACAACAAAAAACTTGTTTCAAAATACGGCGAATACGGGTATCCTTCTTCTCCATTTTCTTTGCCAGATAATCAAAAGAAAGGATACGTCAACTACGGTGGATTTAACCACTACATTTTTAAGCAAACTAAACAAGACGCAATTATAATCTCTACTCGAGCATTTACATTTTTAGAAATTCTTACTTCATTTTCCTACGTTTTTACCTTTTTTGGAATAATCGTTTTACCATTTTATTTTTTGCGAAGCGGGAAAGTTTTATTTAGAAATACAATTTCATTGGCTTTAAAAATTCAATTGCTCCTCGTTGGCATTGTTTTCTTTTCCCTCTTTGCTTTTGGATGGGGTAGCGGCTTGTTTGTTCGAAATCAATATAATGCATTTACAACAAAAATCATCAGTGAAAAATTGGTTTCTCTCGAGATAGAATTGCGCAATAAAATTGGTGAAATGAATTATTTAGATGTTTATGAAAATGGAAACTACATCAATTTTCTTTTAACGAAATTGGCGAAAGTTTTTGTTACAGATATCAATCTTTATGATCCTGATGGCCATCTCCTGGCTACTTCTAGGCCAAAAGTTTTTAATATTGGTTTGATAGGTGAACAGATGAACGCAAAGGCGTATAATCAGTTAAAAATTCAAAACAAGAGCGAATTTAGTCATCAAGAAAACATTGGAGAATTAAAGTATGTATCTGCCTATTTGCCCTTTTTTAATTCAGATGGTAAATTATTGGCGTTTGTTAATTTGCAACATTTTGGCCAACAACAAGAATTAGAATCTCAAATCCAACAATTTTTAGTGGCAATTATCAATGTCTTTATGTTGTTGCTGGCTATTTCTGTGATTCTGGCCATTGTCATGTCGAATTGGGTAACCAAGCCGTTGCGATTTTTGCAAACGAATCTATCGCTTATTCAATTTGGAAAGAAAAATCAAATCATTAATTACGATAAAAACGATGAAATAGGCGTATTAATTCGTGAGTACAACACAAAATTGGTTGAATTGGAGCAAACAGCAGATCAATTGGCTAAAAGTGAACGTGAATCAGCATGGCGTGATATGGCAAAACAAGTAGCGCATGAAATAAAGAATCCATTGACGCCGATGAAATTAAGTATTCAGCAAATGATGCGCGTATTTGAAAAAGAAAATCCGGCTGCAAAAGAAAAAGTGGATCGTTTGGCTAACTCGCTAATAGAACAAATTGATGGTTTAACCAGAATTGCCAATGAGTTTTCAAATTTTGCAAAAATGCCTTCTCCAGTACTCGAAAATATGGAGCTTATCGAAATCATCAGAAATGTAATTTCTATTTTCGAACAGGAGGGTGTAACAATTCAATTTGACTCTACAATTTCCTCATTAACTATTGTTGCGGATAAAGACCAAATCATTCGAGCTATAAATAATCTTCTACAAAATTCAATTCAAGCATTTGATTCTAAGGTGGATGGTGTGATTGAAATAAAACTTGAAGTCGAGTATGAGTTTTGTAAAATAACGATATCCGATAATGGAAAAGGGATTCCAGAAGACCGACAAAACAAAGTGTTTGTGCCTTATTTCACAACAAAATCAACTGGAACGGGTATAGGCTTGTCAATCACCAAACAAATTATTGAAAATCATAACGGGAAAATTTATTTTGAATCCAAGGAAAATATAGGGACTTCATTCTATCTTGAATTACCACTTCCGGAATTGAAAGAAATAAATAGTTAATCAAACGTGTAAATTATTCGAAGATCCTTTTTTGTAATTTTGTATAAGTCATAACCTTTGAAAAAGCAAACTTCCATTTTTTTTTATGCCTTAAGTGCATACGTTATAGTTCAATTCATTTGGTGGGGATATCATTTAATAGAATTGACCCAGGCGTTGGATGCCAATGAAAAAATAGTAGAAAAACGGATAGCGATGGTTATCGGTGAGGGATTTGTGTTCATTGTATTGTTACTCATTGGACTGTGGAAAATTCGCGCCTCGGTTCGAAAGGAATTTGAATTATCTCAACGACAAAACAACTTCTTATTGTCGGTAACTCATGAATTAAAAACGCCAATAGCCGCGAATAAACTATATCTTCAAACCATTCAAAAAAGAAAACCAGACGATGCACAACGTGAGGAATTATTAGCGAAAGCACTCAAGGAAAATGAACGTTTGGAAAAATTAATAGACAATATTTTGCATGCCGCTCGCGTTGAAAATCGAGCGATGCAGCCCATCAAAGAAGAAATTGAATTATCCCATTTTTTGCAAAATCGCATTAATCAATTCAGAAAACGTTATCCGGAAGCTCAGATAGATTTGGTAGAGCTTGATAAAATCATGATATCCTTTGATATTTTCATGATTGAAACGGTTTTAAGTAATTTAATTGACAATGCGGTTAAGTATTCTCCTCAATCTCCACAAATTACCGTCACTGCAGTGCGTGAAAATAATGAGATCGTTTTTTCAGTTGCAGACAAGGGAATAGGGATTTCTTCAGAAGAACAAAAACGAATTTTCTCCAAGTTTTATCGGGTTGGTGATGAGGAAATACGTACTCAAAAAGGTAGTGGCTTAGGATTGTATATTTCGCAAGAATTTGTAAAACTGCATAAAGGAATTATTGGGTTTAAGTCAAATAAAGAAAAGGGTTCAATATTTTATTTTAAATTACCATTATGACGGATTATTTTGGGTTACTAATTTTAGACGGATGGGGTATTGGTGACGGCTCAACGTCAGATGCAATTGCACATGCGCGAACGCCTTTTATGGATGAAATCAGCAAAAAATATCCAAGTAGTACCTTATTAACAAGCGGAGAAAATGTGGGTTTGCCAGAAGGTCAGATGGGGAATTCCGAAGTTGGACATTTGAATATTGGCGCAGGAAGAATTGTATATCAAGAACTTACAAGAATTAATAAAAGCATTAAAGAGGGAGATTTTTTTACAAATCCCACCCTTCTCGAAGCAATGAATAAAGCTAAAAATACGAATTTACATCTTATCGGGCTCGTTTCGGAAGGCGGGGTACATAGTTCACAGGCACATCTTCATGCTTTGTGCGATCTAGCTCAAAGTGAGGGTGTTAAAAATGTTTACATTCATGCATTTACGGATGGGAGAGATTGTGATCCTAAAAGTGGTTTAGGATGTATTAAAAAATTAGAATTGCATCTTGAAAAATCAGTTGGGAAGATTGCTTCTGTTATTGGAAGGTACTACGCCATGGATCGAGACAATCGATGGGAAAGAGTAAAAAAAGCCTACGATTTACTTGTTTTTGGAAAAGGCACGCAATTTAGTTCAGCCACAGAAGCTGTTGAGCAACAATATAAAACAAATATCACGGATGAATTCATTGAGCCAATTGTAATTGTTGAGGATGGAAATCCTGTTTCCAAAATAGCTGATGGCGATGTAGTAATATGTTTTAATTTTAGGACGGATCGTCCACGCGAAATTACTCAAGCGCTTACACAACAAGATTTTCCAGATTATGAAATGAAAAAATTAAATCTGGAATATTTTACCATGACAAATTATGACAAAACGTACAAAAATGTGGGGATAATTTTTGAAAAAGACAATTTGAATCAAACAATAGGAGAAGTTTTATCACATGTTGGAAAGACGCAAGTACGAATTGCTGAAACCGAAAAGTATCCACATGTTACTTTCTTTTTTAATGGGGGTAGAGAAGCTGAATTTTTGGGAGAAAAACGAATTTTAGTTAACTCTCCAAAGGTTGCAACGTATGACCTTTTGCCTGAAATGAGCGCTGTGGAGGTTAAAAATCGAATCCTAGAAAATATGCAAAATGAAAAACCAAATTTCATTTGTCTCAATTTTGCCAATCCGGATATGGTTGGACATACAGGGGTTTTTGATGCAATTGTAAAAGCCGTTGAAACAGTTGATAGTTGTTTGGAAGAAGTGGTAAATTGTGGACGAAAATTAGGGTATGAGTTTTTGGTAATTGCAGATCATGGGAATGCAGATTTTGTTGTTAATGCAGATGGGTCACCCAATACGGCACATAGTTTAAATCCTGTTCCAGTTGTACTGATAACAAACGAAGATGTGAAATTGAAATCGGGTATTTTAGCAGATGTAGCCCCAACCATTCTGAATCGGATGGATATTGCACAGCCGGTAGAAATGACAGGGAATTCTTTAGTGATAAAATAACAATGAAACAGTGATTTGGTATGCGATTTAACTGCTAAAACGCAAGTAGGTACTTATCATTTAAATGTATTCCTGATACCAATTAAATTTCTCTTCGATGATATTTTTTTTGTTGGTTTTTACAAATTCAAGGTAGCTCGATACCACTGGAGAGTGTTTTTTACCCTTTAACCAAATCAACTGCCACATCGTTTGAATAGGTAAATCTGGAGTTGGAATTATTGTTAATTCGCCGTTTTTTAATTCATGTCTAAGCCCAATAATTGGCATAATTGAAAGGCCTAATCCAGAAATAACAGCTTGTTTCACTGCTTCATTTGAGGTTAACTCCATTTTTCGAGTGGTTTTAATTTCACGCATGCGCAAAAAGGACTCCATACTTTGACGCGTACCTGAACCCTTTTCTCTGTATATAAATGTATGATTGTTCAGCTCGTTCAATTTGATTTTTTTTGTTC
>JBIKQS010000206.1:0-4803 GCA_044349575.1 Crocinitomicaceae bacterium | reverse complement strand
TGTTGGGGCAATAATTTCGGTTCTAGAATCGATGTCAGGAGCAGAAGAATTAAAACAATTTACCTTTTGGTCAATGGGAAGTTTACAACAAGTTTCATTTGCCCAAATTCCCTTGATTGCTTCGTTGATAATCGTTTCCTGGATCTCGGTTTTATTTGCCGTCAAACCTCTAAACGCACTTGTATTAGGTCAGTCTTCAGCCAAGAATATCGGAGTAAATATCCAGCAAGTTCGAGTTTTTATTATTGGAATTACAGCAATTTTAGTGGGGATAATAACTGCTTTTTGTGGCCCCATAGCCTTTGTAGGTTTGGCAATTCCCAATTTAGTTCGGATTATTTTCAAAACACAAAACCACCTCGTTTTGTATATTGGGAATCTGCTAATTGGAGGTCTTTTTTTATTACTTTGTGATTGTTTTATTCAGCTCATTGAACCTTGGTTATTGTTTCCAATAAATGCTTTTACGTCCATTTTGGGTGCGCCATTTGTTGTTTATATGCTTTTAAAGAAACTCGTTTGATAGAAATAAAAAATAGCACTTTTGGGTACTCAACTCCAATATTAAAAGCCGACTTGACTTTAGCCAAAGGATCGGTTTATGCCCTTGTTGGAAAAAACGGAAGTGGAAAAACTACATTTTTACATTCAATTGCAGGAAATATTCGCTTGCTAACAGGCGAGATAAAAATAAATCAGAGGAATATTAGTGAATTGTCTTTAAAAGAAAAATCAGTCATGATTGCTTTTATCGAAACACGATTTCCTTCAATACATTTTATGACTGCCTATGAATTTGTTTCGCTTGGCAGATTTCCATATACCGGGTTATTAGGCCGATTAAGTAAAGTAGATTTTGAAATCATTGATAATACTTTTACTCTTTTAGGAATTGAAAAATTAAAAGATAAATTTACGTCTGAAATAAGTGACGGAGAAAAACAAATGCTACAAGTTGCAAAAGCATTGGTTCAAGAAACCGATTGTATTCTTTTGGATGAACCTATGGCTTTTCTTGATTATTCGAATAAACGAATTCTCATTGAAAAGTTGGCGCAAATTAGTAAGGAATTCAATAAATGCGTACTACTTTCCTCACATGACATTGAAATCTGTTTAGATTTTGAACTGCCTTTTTTGGTTGTTTCAGAAGAAAATAAAAGTATCCAATTAACACTAAATCCAAATAAAGAGTGGATTTTGAGTCATTTCATTTAGCTAAACTCAACAGATAACGAGTATTCCTAAAAAACAATTAGTTTCTTATTCTAATTAATTCAACTACTAACTCAAAAAATCAATGTTTATGGTTTGGATCACTGTGATCATGATCATGACCTTCGTTTCCACCAGCTTTAGGAGCATCAATAGATAAAATTTCTAAATCAAAAACTAAATCTGAATTGGCCGGTATTTTTCCAGCTGCTCTTTCACCGTAACCTAGAAAATAAGGGATAAACAATTTCACTTTTCCCTTCGGACCTACCAATGAAATTCCTTCATTAAATCCTGGAATTAGTGGAGTTTCAATGTAATTGAAGTTAAATGGTTCTTTTCTATCCCTTGAAGAATCAAATTTGGTTCCGTCATTAAACAAGGTTCCTATGTAATGTAGACTCACTGGAGATCCTTTTTTAGCACCGTATTTAGTTGTGTCTTTCCCCTTTTTCTTAACAACATAAACTAAACCTGATGAAGACAAAACAGCTTTCTTTTCTTTCTTTTTAACTTGAGCGTAAAAATTAGAAATATACTCTTCGCGCTTCTTTTTCTCCTCCATTTTTAGCCGCTCTATTTCAGCTAATTTTGCCTCTTTCACACCATCATATGTACGTTGAGCTGACCAATTCTTTGCCTCCTCTCCTACTCTAACAATCTTTATACTGTTGATTACATCATTTTGCTCGATAGCATCTACTATAGCTTGTCCTTCTACCACGTGACCAAAAACAGTATGTTTTCCATCTAACCACGGTGTTTCTTTGTGTGTAATAAAAAATTGACTGCCATTGGTATTTGGACCAGAATTAGCCATTGAAAGAATACCTGGACCAGAGTGTCTCAGTTCTTCCACGATTTCATCTTCAAACTTATAACCAGGATCACCGGATCCCGTTCCAAGTGGACATCCTCCTTGAATCATAAAATCTTTAATAACACGATGAAACTTCAATCCATCGTAGTATGGTTTATTTTTAGTAATTCCATTTATCGTTATATTTCCCTCAGCTAAGCCAACAAAATTAGCTACAGTCAATGGGGTTTTCTTATGCTCTAATAAACAAATTATTTTTCCCTTAGAAGTATTAAATTCCGCATAAATACCTTCCGAGCTCATATTTGGATTTAGAACCTCAGCAGTATTTTCTGGCAATACCTCTCCCTTAATATTAACAACCTTAACAGGTTCATTTACAGCATTTGATGTTATAGTAACACTTTTTTGAAAATTTCCAACTCGCTTGGTATCGTAGGTTACTTTAAGCATTCCTGTTGCCCCTGGAGCAATTGGTTCTTTAGGCCATTCAGGAACAGTACAACCACAAGACCCTCGGGCTTCGGTAATTAAAAGAGCTTCATTACCCGTATTTTTAAATTCAAAAACACAATAAGGATCCGCATTGTATTTGATAATTCCGTAATCATGGGTTTCTTTATTAAATTGAATTTTAGACCCTTTTTCAATTTGAGAATAGCCAGTTAAACCAATTACAATAAAAAGTAAAGCAATAAATGTTTTCATAATTCTAGAAGTTAGTATTAATGTTTATGATTCGGATCACTGTGATCATGAGGTTCGGCTGCTGAACCTACTGTTATTGATAAAATTTCAATGTCAAAAACTAAGTCGGAGTATGGTGGAATGGTTCCTGGTCTTCCTTGTGCACCATAGGCCTGATAATAAGGTATAATTAATTTTGCTTTAGCTCCAGAACCTAATAAAGCAACCCCTTCTTCAAATCCCGGAATCATGCGCTGTTCTAAATACTTAAATGGCATCGGCTGTTTTCTATCGTATGAAGAATCAAACTTTTTACCATCCATTCTTAGTGTTCCGTTGTAATGTAAGGTAACCTGATCTCCTTTTTTTGGTTTAATCCCAGTTCCTTCATTTTCAATAATGTAAACCAAACCAGTAGTACTTAAAACTGCATTTGGGTAGTTTGACTTCACTTCAGAATACATATAATTTTTGTATTCCTCTTGAGACATTGATCCCAATTTAGCATACAATTCTTGTCGTTTTTTTTCTTCTTCTAAAAATTTTGAATAAAAGCTTGAAAATGTTTCAGTAGCCTTAAATGATTTAGCCTCTTTCCCAACGCGAATAATTTTTACCGATTCCATTTTATCGTCTTGTACAATTGCATTTACTACATCTTGTCCCTGAATTACATGTCCAAATACTGTATGTTTCCCATCCAACCAAGGAGTTTCTTTGTGTGTAATGAAAAATTGGCTACCATTGGTTGCAGGTCCTGAATTAGCCATAGATAAAATACCTGGGCCGCTGTGTTTTAAATCTGCAACAATTTCATCAGGAAATTTATATCCAGGACCACCTGACCCATTTCCAGCAGGATCTCCACCTTGAATCATAAAATCCTTGATAACACGATGAAACTTTAACCCATTGTAAAATGGCTTTGTAAAAACTGAATCTCCCGACTTAAAATTCCCTTCAACTAATCCAACAAAATTGGCAACAGTCATAGGCGTTTTAACGTGTTCTAAAACGCAAACAATTTTGCCTTTTGACGTAGAAAATTCAGCATAAATGCCATCTTCAAGTTTATTTTGAGCGAAAAAAACACCTGTTAAGGTTACCAATAAAAAAGTAAATGCAGTTTTCATAGAATCTTAATTTTCAATCCCTAATAATTCAACTTCAAAAACAAGCGGCATGTATGGTTTAATTGCGCTTCCAGGTTGAGGATTAGCACCATAAGCCAATTCCTGAGGAATAAACAAACGATATTTTGAACCGACAGCCATCAATTGTAGACCTTCTGTCCAACCTTTTATCACCTGATTTAACCCAAATGTAATTGGTTCTCCACGTTGAACTGAACTATCAAATATCTCTCCGTTTGGAGTGGTACCGTGATAATGAACCTTCACTTTTGATGTTGCTGATGGTTTAAGACCATTTCCTTCTTTAATTACCTCGTATTGCAAACCTGAAGGAGTTACCTTTACCTTTGGATTCTTTTTATTTTGCTCCAAAAACTGAATCCCTTCTTGAATTGACGCTTGTGCATCCCTTTCAGCTTTTTGTTGAAAATAATTTCCCAACATTTGATTTGTCGGATCAACTACAACAGGAGGATTACCGTATAATTTATCTTTTAACCCTTGTATTATTAATTCCTTATTTGCTTCAGGTATATCTTTTAAAACATTACCACCTATTGCCGCTCCTAATAAATAGGAAACTGAGTCTAATTCGTTATTCATTTTATTTTGTGCTTGTGTAAAATTAATACTAAAAATTGCAAGCGACAAAAGTAGGATTTTTTTCATGTTTTCATTTTAGTTCAGACAAATATCTGATTTTTTTCATGATTATTTATACTTTAAGTTGTTAAAGGAGTGTTAATTTCGCAAATAAAAAATTGTATGCTTGTTCGTATTGTAAAAATGGAGTTTCAACCGGAAAAAGTGAATGATTTTCTTCGTTTTTTTGATACGGTAAAAGATGATATAGCCACTTTTTCTGGCTGTTTAGGCATGAAATTGATGCAAGACAAGTTAAACCCGGCAATTATTTTCACTTATAGTCACTGGGAAAATCAAGAGGCT
>JBIKQS010000297.1:0-3334 GCA_044349575.1 Crocinitomicaceae bacterium | reverse complement strand
CTCCCAATATTTTTGCTTAATTCCGATTTGTTGCTCCTCACTAAATGAATCAATGGTTGACAAAGTATTTGAGGTATTTGCATACCATTCAATCATCTCGGCTCTTTCGATGAGTTTTGGTGAAGCAAGTCTATTTAGAAGGCTTGGATCGAGTTTCGATTTTAAAAAACTTACAATTGCATGATGTTGCTCAAACAAGTATGAGGAGCCAATAGAAATTGGTTCATACTGTTTTGTTGAAAGCTCAAATATTTTATTCATATTAAACGAGATTGAAATTTAAGGAATCAACTTTAGTTATTAATTCACCCAATTTTGCATTGTCTTCGATGTTATAATTTACAAAACCACAATTAGCAAGAAGTGCCAATTTCACTTTGGTTACATAATTTCCATAATTATCAATCATTGGTCGCATGTCTTCTAAGAAATTTGCACCAGAAGTACTCAATCCGTCAAAAATCTCTACTAAAACTTCATCTGTTACTTGTGTGTTATCAGGTTTAAGCGCACCATGAACATTAAATCCATATTCTTCGCTGATTAACTCTAATTCACTTACTTTTTCCGAACTCACCAGAGAAAAACCAAAATTGGTGACAAAATCATTAATAAATGATGTGCTAACTGCTGATAGGTACTCCTCGGTGGATCTACCAAATTGAACGTTTCTCGTTTTATTTTGAATAATTGAAAGCAATTGTTCTTTCAGTCCCATCGAATCAATGGTGGACAACATACTTTCACGCAGATCTTCAAAGGCTTTTCTCGTTAATCCTTGCGCTTCAAATTCAGTAAAAAATTTAAAATCAAAACGAACCAACCACAACTCGAATAGACCATTTAGCAATCTTGTTGCAGTTGTTTTTACTTGGTTTGAAAACACTTGGTTGTAATCGATTCCTCGTTCAGTTAAAAACTCTTCTACTTCCTGCGCTGTCTCAAAATGAAGTTTTTGTTTCATTATTTCAAGATTTTCTTCCTTACTGTTTTCCGGATTGATTTCTGGAAATTGATCTTTTAAAAGAGAAAATTCACTGAAATTTTCAACCCTTGAGGAGTCCAATAAATTAGAATGGAAATACGAATAAACCTCTGTTTCAGAAATTGAAAGTTTTTTTAAGAATAAGCTAAAATTACTTGGGTCTTTACCAAAAACTCGGCTAAAATCAAATTGAATTATGGTTCCTTTTTTTAACGCACTTTTTCTTTTTTCTTGAAGATTGTCCGTTTGAAAATAACGACTTAGTTCCTTGAAGATAATTTCTTTTTGTTGCTGAACAATATTTACATTGTTTTTAATTTTTACAAAATTGGAAGCAGCTGGTGCCAAATGATCAATGATACGTTTGCTTCCATCATTATTTATAGTTGCAGCTGCATCCCAGGAATCTTTCGGATTAGGGAAGTGATTTTTTACGAATTCATGTTCAATAAAGGATGATTCTAATCGGTTGAAATGTTCAACACGCTCTGGCCGCATGCAAGTCTCAATTTTTTTATGCTCAAAACCCTCATATAAATCATCAGAATATTTAAAGTCCCTAAGTAGAAAAAAATTAGTAAATTTTTTCTGTGAATCAGTCCAATCGCAATGCCAATTAAATTTTGATGTTACAATTTCATGTTCGAAAAATCTTGTAAATCGATTATCCCATTTATAGGTAATGTCTTTATCATCATTGGTTGAATCGAATTTCAATTGATTATTGAAAAAAGTAAAAATTAGAAACAAAGGAGATACTCCAATTTCAGTTAAACTTTTTTCACGATCTAATGAATCCTTCCCAATATTATTGCCAATCCAATCATTTAATAGTTCAGGGATGCCATTAACATCAAGTTGTTTATCATTACTACAAAATAGCAAATTATTTATCTCATAATCAGCTGAATATTTATTAAATAAATAAGCTATTTTCCCTCTCAACAACATGTCAGATACACTTGTTTCATTCAAATCATCTCTTGTTAATTCCAATCGACTACGAGCACCGGGAAAATCAAGCATATCAGTACTTTCCAAGAAAGGCTTATCGGATAGTAATTCAGAAGGCACGTTAAGTTTTAATTCGGCAGTTAATGCACTCAAGGCTGAGATTCTTATAGTAATTGAACTTTTATCATCATATTGAACAGAAATTGATTCTTGATTACTTAATACTTCTTTTAATCGTTGTACATCTAAAATTTCACCATTACCGCGCAATACAGCGTCGAACGGAGCATAAACTTTTGATCTGTATCCGAGTAATTCCAAAGTTTTTATTAATTCTTGTAAAATTTGAGAAATGTTTTCTTCTTTTTGCCATAGAATAGAAAAAATATTTGCTAATTCGTTTGAAGGTACTTTATGTACAATTGATCCAAGTACAGACCAAAAAGAAGATTGATTAATTTGTTCTACATAGCCATAAAATTTATTAAAGTTTTTATCAAAATATTCACGCATATCGAGGATATCTTCCTCAATCATAACATTGTGAATTTCTGTTTTTGTTTGATAGGTTTTGAGTAAATTATCTGCATGTGCTTGAAAAGCATCTTTTCCTGGATAGTCTAATAACTTTTTCATATCTGAAAAATAGGAATCACAGAAAATAATTACTAAATCTTTGACATTTAGGAGCTTCACTTCAATAGGATAATTTTCATCAAGGTAACTTTTCTCAATTGAAAAACGAGTTACAACTCCTGTACTTTCTGCTCCTGTTCCCGGAGGATTTATTTCTTTTAAGAAATCATATTCCTTAGCTCCACCATCAATCATTAGTGGTTTACCGTCAATGCTTAGGATATTTTTTATGAGGTATGATTTACCCACTTGACTTGCTCCGAACAAGGCAAAAACAGGTTTTGAATCAATTGAATTTCTAACTTTTCTGATTAGACGACGCGCATTTTTGATTTTTTCATCCGTTCGTTCAAAATCTTCATATTTTAAACACTTTTTAGACCAGTTATTACTTTCATTAAGCAGGTCTTGAAATGATGAGATTTCTACTTTTAAATTCTCAAGTTGTTCCTTAGAAAACTGTTTCATACTCTAAAAAGATTGACAAAAAACGTATTAATTTGAAATTGATAATTTGAATTCACCTGTATCCAGCCAGTAGCCTTCGTTATTTTCCATTGTTTTAGGAAATAGTCTAAACAATCCAGAAGGCACAGTTTCGCCGTCAACGTCTGTAATTTCTTCAATGCGCAATTCTTCCTTGTCCTTGTCTAAATCACGAGAAACAACTAGTTTAAAGGGTAATTTACTTCGGTATTTTGTCTGCAAATTACTAATATCTTGTGATTGGTTTACTTCAAGGAAACCGGGTTTTCTTTG
>JBIKQS010000205.1:0-4821 GCA_044349575.1 Crocinitomicaceae bacterium | reverse complement strand
ACACCAATACCGCCTTGTTGTGCAATGGCAACAGCCAGTTTGGCTTCTGTTACAGTATCCATCGCTGCGGAAATAATGGGCGTATTAACCTGAATATTTCGCGTGAAGTAACTTTTTAATTGAACATCTCTGGGAAGCACTTCAGAATAGGAGGGAACTAATAAAACATCGTCGTAGGTTAGACCTTCTGTAACTTGTGCTAAATTTTGTAAAGACATTTGAATCTACTTTAAAATAAGTTCGTGCAAAGGTACAAAATCCAATCAATTTTATAAAATGTAAAGAATCCCCTTGATAAGCGTCATTTTTCTGTCTTTTTGTATCAAATTACTAAGTAGATTTGCATAAAAAAAAGAATGAACAAAATTATCCCAATAGGAAGTGATCACGCTGGTTATGAGCTTAAAAAACAGGTGATTAATTGGTTAATAGAAAAAGGTTTTGAGCCACATGATAAAGGATGTTTTTCAACAGATAGCGTTGACTATCCAGACTTTGGACATGCGGTAGCAAATGAAGTTGAGTCAGGTATAGCTGATTTAGGAATTGTGATCTGTGGAAGCGGCAATGGAATAAACATGTCGGTTAATAAACATCAGTCTATTAGAGGCGCCTTGTGTTGGGAAATTGAAATAGCATCTTTGGCGCGACAACACAACAATGCAAATATTCTGGCCCTTCCAGCTCGCTTTATCTCGGAAGAAAAAGCACTTGAAATAATTTCTGCTTTTCTAAATACTGAATTTGAAGGGGGAAGACATCAAAAGAGAATTGAAAAAATAACGATTAATTAAAAAACAACTAAAATGAAAAAAGTGATTTTTTTTACAGCGGCACTTGCGCTACTTTCAGCTTGTAATTTAGCTGGGGATAAAGATTATAAAATGATAGCTAAAGATTTGTGTGATTGTTCAAACAAGTCGAGTTCATTAGTTTCTCCTAAGATGCAAAAGGCAATTATTACCGCATCAAAAAACGGAGGAAATATTGAGGCAGCCATGCAAAAAATGGCAGAGGAAGATCCTACAGCTCTTTTAGCTGACACTGAGGGATTGATGAAGTATGCTGCAGATTTTGAAAAATGTACGAATGATTTAGAAAAGAAATACGACGACTTAAAAACAATGGATGAGGACAAGGAAATTCAAGATAAATTTATAAAGGCGTTTGAAGAATCAAGCAATTGTGAATTAACTACGGCAATGATGAAAATAGGACTTCGTGAAAGCGCAAAACAAAAAAAACCTTGATAAACGACAACTAGCCTTGTTTTTAATACCAAATGAAAATACTCGTTGTTCGTTTTAGTTCAATAGGCGATATCGTGTTAACGTCGTCTGTTGTTCGTTGTCTTAAAACGCAACTTCAAAATGCTCAACTTCATTTTCTTACAAAGGATCAGTTTAGAACATTATATGATGCTAATCCCTACGTGGATAAAATTCATGGATTAGCTGATAATTGGGATTCGTTGATGGAAGAGTTGAAAGCGGAAAACTATGATTATGTCATAGACTTACACAACAATTTACGCACAAAACGACTAAAAATCACCTTAAACAAACCGAGTTTTTCTTTTCCAAAAAGAAACATTAAAAAGTATCTTTTAACCCAGTTCAAATGGAATTTACTCTCTGAAAATGAACATGTTGTAGATCGTTATTTCAAAGCAGTTGAAAAATTAGGAGTGCAGAATGATAACTTACCGAATGATTTTTTCATCGCAGCTAAAAACGACATGGATTTGAGTCCTTCAGTTGTTGTTCCAAAAACGTATTTGGCTATAGCAGTGGGCGCTCAATTTGCCACCAAAAAATTACCGCTTGAAAAATTGATTTCTATTTGTAATGGCGCGCTTTTTCCAATTGTATTATTGGGAGATAAAAAAGATGCCGTTACAGCCAATGAAATCATTTCAAAATCTACCAATCAAGAAATTGTTTCCTATTGCGGAACATTAAACATTCAACAATCCGCATCGCTTCTCAAACAAGCCAAAGTAATTCTTACTCACGATACGGGGTTGATGCATATTGCAGCCTGTTTTAATGTTCCAATTGTGGCTGTTTGGGGAAATACAACTCCTTTATTTGGAATGTCTGCGTATACACCCACACAAAAAGAGCAAGCAATAAACGTTGAAGTCTCCGAAATCTCCTGTAGGCCTTGCTCTAAAATTGGTTTTAACACCTGTCCAAAGAAGCATTTTAATTGCATGGAGATGCAGAATACAGAAAAAATTATAGAGGCCATTTCAGTGCGGATGCAGGCGTGATCTTGCATTAATTTAGTGACTGGTAAAAAGCAACTAATTCTTTCGTTATTTTTTGATTGTCTAGATGTTCTTCTGCAAACTTTCGAGCGCCACGTTGAATATTGGTTAATAAGTCCATTTCTGTTAGTAAACGTATAATCTGATCAGCAAAAGCTACTGGATTGTTTTCTAAAATACTGTTATCACCGGGGCAAAGAGGAATTCCTTCAGCGCCAATATTCGTGGACACAATCGCTTTTCCATACGCCAATCCCTCAACTATTTTTATTCGCAATCCACTTCCGGACTGCAAGGGAACGATCATGATGTTGTAGTTGGAATAAATTTCTTTTGAATCGGCTACATTTTCTTTGATGCGAATTTGTTGACTGTCTAATTTTTTTATAAAATCAGGTATGTTTCTCCCTGCAATAACCAAGGTGCAGTCGGGCACTTGCTGAAGTATTTTGTTCCAACAATTATCAAGAAACCAGTGTACCGCTTGTTGATTAGGAAGCCAGTCCATGGAACCAAAGAAAAACAGACTTTTTTCGTTGTAGTGAGCGGTAGTTTCAACGGGATAATCGTGCAAATTTATTCCGGTTAAAATGGTTTTACATTTCGTGCCAGGGACGGATTGTAGTATCCACTTTTCATCAATGCTTGTAATTGGAACAATAGCATCAACTTCGTTAAATGTACGCAGTTCTGATTTTTTTAGCCTTCTGGTTTGAATCTTCAAGTAAAACCTTTTGAAGGGGTTCTTTTCGGATTCTATATGCCTTTCCCAAATGATATGCTCGATGTTGTGTGCTCGAAGAATTATTTTTGCGCTCGAATATTTTCGAATCGTTTCCAGGTAACAACACATGAACAAGCCCTCTAATTGAATAACATCAAACGTAGTGTCTTGTAGTTTGGAAATTAATGTGTTTTCAAATTCTTGGAAGTAAAAGCGCGATTCAAAGTAGGATTTGTTTGAGAACAAGTTACCCAACATTCCGAAAAAACTTGTATTTGTGTTTTTGTAAACGGCTTGGTAGTGGGTGTTGTCAAGAAAATCTTTTGGTATTTCGTTCGTTGGTTTGTAGTGTTTTTTTGTGTTGATTGTTAAAAGATGTAACTCAATTTGGTTGTCCAAAAGACCGTTTGCCATATTGTAAATAGCAATGCTACTCCCGTCATTTGCGGGATAGGGAGCTTTGTTACAAAGTTGGAGTATTTTCACTTTAGATTAACTATCATTTTTTAAAACGCAAACTAATTCTTTTCCAAAAACTAAACTTTTCTACTAAGTCAACATCATACGACGCTGAATACGTGAGAAATACAGCAATTGGGGTGAGCACGAGTCCTGCGAACCACATGCCAACAAATGGAGAAACCACATCTGTTTTTGCTAAGTTTTCACCAATAGAGATCAATACAAAATAGATCATAAATAGCAATGCGGCGATAACAACAGGAGCACCAAATCCACCTCTTTTTACAATTGCGCCCAATGGAGCGCCTATAAAAAACAACACAATTATCGCATAGGTTAAGGCAAATTTCCTATGAAATTCAATCCAGTAACTATCAATATCCTTATTCATCGCTTTAAAAAATTCACCTTGATTTTGTAAGGCAATCTTTTTTCTTCTGATTTTAGATTGAGCAACGGAAATGGCTTGTTGTTGCTCTTGTGCTGAAAGCTGTGAAAAAATTATTGGTTTAGCAGGTGCTTTTCCATTCCGGAGGTGTTTATCGTTAATTCCTTCGGTTTTTTATCAAGAAAAAAGGCGTGCTCATTTTTAATTGACTTCAAGAAAGATTGCATGATTTGTTTACCTCGTAAATTCACAGAGTCAACAGCCGCTTTTATTTGAAATACATTGAGCATTTCGTGTTTATCTGCGAAAGTTTTTTCATCGGATCTACTTAAATTAAAACCGGTTAAATCCATTTTGTAGGTTGCTTTCCGAAAAGTTGCTCTTCGTGAAGGTCTACTGTTTTTTGCAAAGGGTTGCATTTGTCCATTTTGTTGGAAAATAGGACTTTCAATTTCCAACTCCTCCATGATATACCCGTTTTGTAGTTCAAAAAACAAATATTTACCGTTTACAGATTTATACAGATTTCCTTTCTGGGCCCGAATTGTTTTTAATTCTTTGGGTTGGGTATGGTCGTGTATGATAATGCCTTCAAAGTAATTGTCTTTTCCTTTGTCAACTTTTATAGCGTAACCTTCAATTCCTTTACTGTAAACACCCGGGGTGAGCACTGCTGAAATTTTTGTGTTTTGAATGTCAAAGATCAACGAATGCCATTTTAGGTTAGCAACGGGTATCACATAATTGGCAAAATAAAAGGTGAAAGCCGTAATAATTGCAACAATAACGGTTAATGGCCGAAGGATTTTAAAAAGCGACATGCCGGCAGATTTCAACGCATTTAATTCATTGTTTTCAGCCATGTTTCCAATTGTCATGATCGAAGAAAGTAAAATAGCTAAAGGCAGTGCTAAGGGTATTAAACTGGCTGAAACATAGAAAAGTAATTCGAGAATTATCGTTATTTCGATTCCT
>JBIKQS010000204.1:0-4822 GCA_044349575.1 Crocinitomicaceae bacterium | reverse complement strand
GCAAATCAAACTAGTACAACTTTCAACGGATTAACACCAGGAATATACGTGGCAAAAGTTCAAACAGCACAAACAACACAAAACATCCAATTCGTAGTTCAATAAATCACAGTTAATTAATTTTAGTTCAAAAGAAAGCATCTCCAAAAGAGGTGCTTTTGATTTTTAAAACGGATTCATAATTTTGAGTAATTATCTTGTGTATGTGTGTTTTTCAAAATTTTATTACTAATTTTGCAACCTTAATTTAAGAATAAGATAATGTCAGATAATTTTTCGTTAGATACTTTAAAAAATAGATTTAGCAACGATAAGCGTTTTAAATTGATAACGTATATCGTGGGTGGTGTATTAGTGCTTGTTCTAGCAGGATTAGCCTATTACCAGTTCGTTTGGAAATCAACAAATGATAAATCTAAAGACGCCTATTGGAAAGGATTGAATTATGCGGCCAAAGATTCGACCAACTTGGCAATTACTGAATTAACCAAAACCAAAAAGAAATACGACGGATATATTGGTGGGGAAATTGCTCAATTTGTTTTGGCAAGACAATTCATGGCCAAAGGAGAATTCAAAAAAGCAATGAAAGAACTTGATGAAACAAAATTAGATGGTACTTTTCTAGAATCAATGCGTATGGGATTAATTGCAGATTGTCATTCTGAATTGAAGGAATACAAAAAAGCTGTAGAAAAGTATGTTGAGGCATCTGAGGAGGATCTTAATGAATTTACAACCCCTATGTATTTATTCAAAGCAGGTTTGAATAGTGAAAAAGTAAATGATTTCAAAAAAGCAACAGAATATTATACAAAAGTTCGCGATGAATATCCTGGATATGCCAATCAGATTACGGTAGATAAATACGTTGCTCGCGCATCAGGAAAAGTTGTAAAGTAGTTTTCTAATGGCAACTGAGCACCATAATCTTTCCTATTTCAACGAGAAAGATGTTCCAAATGGTGCCGAATTTAAGATTGGCATTGTTGTTTCCGAATGGAATTCTGAAATTACCTTGAATTTATTGCAGGGTGCAAAAAGCTCTCTCATAGAATGCGGGGTTCTAGAATCCAATATACTCATTCATTTTGTTCCTGGTACATTTGAACTTGCTTTAGGATCTCAGTTCCTATTTGAAAACACGAATGTAGATGGTCTTATTGCCATTGGTGTAGTAATTCAAGGAGAAACGAAGCATTTTGATTTTGTTTGTCAGGGCGCTACACAAGGAATAATGGATGTGAGTCTTAAATACAATAAGCATATTTCATTTTGTGTATTAACAGATCTGAATATTCAGCAATCTATTGATCGATCAGGAGGAAAGCATGGCAATAAAGGAGTTGAATGTGCCATTGCTGCATTAAAGATGATTCAACTTGAGAAAAATCTTTCAAAAAAAATATAATCATGACATTAATTAAATCAATATCCGGAATTCGCGGAACTATTGGCGGTGCTCCTGGAAATGGTCTTACACCAGTGGATGCAGTGAAATTTGCCTCTGCGTATGGTACGTGGTTAAAATTAAATTCAAACTCTCAGAAAGTTAAAGTTGTAATTGGTCGAGATGCCCGAATTTCAGGAAAAATGATCAACGATTTGGTTTGTTCAACGCTGTGTGGATTAGGTATCGATGTGGTTGATTTGGGAATGTCTACAACTCCAACGGTTGAAATTGCGGTTCCTTTAGAAAACGCAAACGGAGGTATAATTTTAACGGCAAGTCACAACCCAAAACAATGGAATGCACTGAAATTATTGAATGAAAAAGGAGAGTTTATTTCAGGTGCAGATGGAGAGAAATTATTGGAAATTGCTGAAAGTGAAGATTTTTTATTCGCTGAAGTAGATGATTTAGGAAGCTATCATTTCGATGAATCTTACCTTCAAAAGCATATTGATTCTATACTGGCGCTATCATTAGTTAATAAAACTGCGATAGAAAATGCAAATTTCAAGGTGCTTGTTGATGCGGTTAATTCTACAGGTGGAATTTTTGTTCCTGCCCTTTTAAAAGCGCTTGGTGTAAAACAAATTGTTGAATTATATTGCGATCCAACAGGTCATTTTCCTCATAATCCTGAACCGTTACCAGAGCATTTGGTTGAACTTTCTCAAGCTGTTGTTTCCAATCAAGGACATGTTGGTATTTCTATTGATCCTGACGTTGATCGTTTGGCACTTGTTTGCGAAGATGGAACTATGTTTGGTGAAGAATACACGCTAGTCGCTGTTGGTGATTACGTTTTGTCTAAAACTCCAGGAAATACAGTTTCAAATATGTCTTCTACACGAGCACTGAGAGATGTAACTGAAATGCATGGACAGAAATACACGGCATCGGCTGTGGGTGAAGTAAATGTGGTTGTTAAAATGAAGGAGACCAATGCGGTAATTGGAGGAGAAGGAAATGGTGGAATTATCTATCCGGAATCTCATTATGGCAGAGATGCATTGGTTGGAATTGCTTTATTTTTAAGTCACTTGGCCGAGAAAAAATGTTCGGTAAGTGCCCTTAGAGATTCTTATCCAAAATACATTATATCAAAAAATAAAATTGAATTAACACCTGCAATTAATGTAGATCAATTATTAGAGAAAATGATTTCGGCCTATTCAACTAATGAAATTGATACAACAGATGGTGTGAAAATCTATTTCGATAAGGAGTGGGTTCATTTACGAAAAAGCAATACCGAACCAATAATTCGTATTTATTCAGAAAGTCAAAATAAAGAAAAGGCTGAAGAATTAGCTCAGAATATTATAAGTCAAATAAAAAGTCTTATTGCTTAACCTTTCAGTTCTTCAATTTTATTCAATACATCATCAAGGCCTTCTTTGAATTTTTCAAAATCTTCTTTGTATAAAAAAATCTTGTGTTTTTGGTAATTTTCATAACCATCTTCACTTGTTATTTTCTTACTCTCAGTCACGGTAATGTACAAGTCATTACTCTTAGTTGATTTAACATCAAAGAAATACGTTCTCTTTCCGGCTCTTACCGCTTTTGAATAAATTTCGTTGTTTTGATCGTTTGACATACTCACATTTTTATACAAATATATTATTTTCAATATATTTCAAGCATAGACGCTTAAATTTGTGTAATAGTTTCTTCACACATCTTTAAAATTTTTCGGACCTCTTCCAGTGTTGGTGCTTCTGCATAATTTCGCAAAACAGGTTCTGTACCAGAAGGTCGAATCATTAACCAACGTTGTTCATCAAAGAAATATTTGTATCCGTCAGTTGTTTGTAATTCTTGAACTTTGTATTCGCCAAAGCTTTCGTATTTATTTTCCTGACAATTTTGAATAATACGCGTTTTCAATTCTTCTGTAATATGAAGATCATTTCGTTCAAATTTGAATTCACCAATCAAATCGTAAACTTCTTGAATCAGCTCATCCAATGTTTTTCCAGACTTAGCCATGAATTCCCAGATGATTAATCCCATCCAAATACCATCTCTTTCCGGAATATGACCTTTTACGGCTATACCACCCGATTCTTCTCCACCTAGTAAAACATCCTCTTTTACCATAATTGAGGCAATTTCTTTAAAGCCAATTTTGGTGATTTTTTGCGGAAGGTTGTAAATTTTACAAAGTCTATCCACGCGAGGAGTTACACTAAATGCTGTTGCTACGATTCCTGATAAATGCTTGTATTTCACCAAGTAATGTATGAGTAACAAGATAATATGATGAGAATCAATGAATTCTCCTTTTCCGTTATAAAGTCCAATTCTATCAGCATCACCATCGGTTGCTAAGGCACAATCAACTCCAGGATTACCTTTGATGTAATTTTCAAGTTCTTTTAAATTTTTGGCAATTGGTTCTGGTGCCTGCCCTTTAAAGGACGGATTGTAATCACAATGTAATAATTCAACTTCAGGTAAAATTTTCCGCATTACATTTTGTCCCGCACCGTACATGGCATCATATACCAAGCGCAGACCAGAGGTCTTTATAGCATGTAAATCAAAATTTGCTTTAACATGATTGATGTACATGGTTTCTAAATCCATGATTTCTAGTTTACCCTCTTTCTCTGCTTGTTTCAGATCAATTGTAGTGTAATCAGAATTGGCATGTGATGGAATAATATCTTCAATTTCTTGAATGTATTCCGGCTGCAATGGTCCACCAAAATCAGCTTTGATTTTATATCCATTGTATGAAGGGGGATTGTGGCTTGCAGTGAGAATTACACCAATTCTACAACCATAGTTTTTGGTCCCTAACGATAACATTGGAGTGGAAATAAATCCTCGGTTCATGTAGACTTTTATTCCTTGAGAAAGAAATACTTTTGTTGCAGTTTCCATGAATAATTCACCGGCAAATCGACAATCATGACCAATGGTTATCTTTGGCTCAACACCTTGATTCAACAACCATTTACCGGTAGCTTCAGCGACTCTAGCCACATTTTCTACTGTAAAATCCTGTGCAATAATGGCTCTCCATCCATCCGTTCCGAATTTAATTTTTTCTGACATGTATCGTAGTTTAGATTAATTTTTGTTGTCCTTTTTCAATTTCGTATAAATAGCGTTGAATGGTATTTTCAAGGCCAAAATAGATAGCATCTGAAATCAATGCATGACCGATTGAAACTTCGTCAATTTCCGGTATTTCTTGAATTAAATACGCTAAATTATCTAGGCTTAAATCATGACCGGCATTTATTCCAATTCCAAGTTTTATAGCTTCATTAGATACTACTTTATATTCTCGAATAGCCTCTTTTTTATCGATTGGGTAGTTTTCAGCGTACGCACCGGTGTAAAACTCAATTCTATCTG
>JBIKQS010000125.1:0-6676 GCA_044349575.1 Crocinitomicaceae bacterium | reverse complement strand
CTAATAATCCGGTTCCCCCTGTGACTAATATCATGCGTTGGTAAAATTAAGCAAACAAAACGTATTGATTCGTTTTCCTTTCATTAATCTCCCAGATTCAACAAAAAACGCCTGTATTTACATCTTTTGTTTTCGGTTAATTATCCGGTTTTAATAGAAATCAATGTTTTCTATCATTGTTGATAGTTTCTCTTTATTTTCTGTAATCATTCTGCATTTGGATTCATTGAATTTTGTTCAAAAAACAACCCTATTATCAAATAAATCTAGCAATATGGAACGAAAATCAAAAAATAAAGATGTGAAACTAGTGGTTTGGTTTTTAATTCTAATTCATGCAATTATAACGTTGTTTTCAACAGTTTTTGCGCAAGTTTCAATTAGCAAACCATCCTTGGAATTTGGATATTGCACCTTACCATCAAATTATCAAAACATAGGAGATATAATTATTGTGGAAACCAACAAAGCTGATTTCGCAACAGGCTCCTCTCGAACATTTCATATTCCTGCTCCTCCCAACTTCGAATTTCAACCAAACACAGGAACAACAATTGCTTTGAATGGGGGGAACTTGAGTGCTGTAACAACAACTGTTTCTGCATTATCAATTATCGTTCAATACACGTGTTCAGCCGTATCAAAATTCGATCAATTAACTATATCAGGATTGGCCATTCGCGCCATAAACACCTCAAGTACAGGCACATTAAAAAGAAATGGCGGGAATGCCGTTATAAGTGGAATGGGAAATAATACCGAACTAAGTTTACTCATCAGTTCCTCTGCAAACGCAAATTCAACATTCAGGACTGTTTCTAGTATAAGTGGTACCCTAGATTGGAATCAAACAAGCACGTGGGAATGTGGATTTATTCCGCCTAATGATGGCACTGCTTCTATTATTATCCAAGCATTTAACGGTGCGTTTTCAGTGAATAATGGAGTAGTATTTTCAGGATCCAAACTTATTAAGTCCATGCAAGTTGAAACAAACGCTAACTTCTCTCCTGGAATTGGAACAGGTCACGTCATGACTATTACACAAGATTTTACATTAAAAAATGGATCTTACTTACGTCAAAGAAATTGGATACAAAATGGAATTAATTCACTGAAAATTGGAGGAAATTTCACAAATAACGGAGAAATGATAACCGATGGCTCAAATAATAATTATGATTTCGTTATTGAAATGAATGGAAC
Source organism: Crocinitomicaceae bacterium (assembly GCA_044349575.1). Taxonomy (GTDB): domain Bacteria; phylum Bacteroidota; class Bacteroidia; order Flavobacteriales_D; family Crocinitomicaceae; genus UBA952. The sequence goes on along the minus strand of JBIKQS010000125.1, from coordinate 5,470 downwards.
AAATCCTCAATCTATTCAGGGATCTGGGATTTTTAGATTAATTGGCAACGGCAATCAAACCAGTAAATTAATTATTACAAATCCAACGGGTGTATCGTTAAAGTCTAATTTCAGCTCAACTGCCAATTTTGGTGATCCTGGAGAAATTCTTGTCAATGGTCATTTAATTTTTGATTCTGATATTATTCAATTAACAGGAACAGGAACCCTTCAACTCAATGGAAAAGTAACCTTACGAGCCCCTACCTTTTATGGGAATTGCGCTATGAGCGGTTTAAAAACAATTTCAAATACAAGTACGGTTGAATTTACTCACCCAAATTCATCTATTTCTCAAACTACCATTTCAACGTTAAACCTAAATAACTTGGAGTTAACGGTTGGAAATGTTGGAAAACTAACACTTACAAATACCGTTAAAGTTGGAGGTATATTAATTATGAATTCAGGAATAATCCGAACCGGAAGTAATAGTATTGAATTGGGTACATCCACCTCAAATTTAGGCTCCTTAACGTATAATTCTGGTTTTATAAATGGCAGACTGAAACGTTGGTTTAATTCAATAAACACAGGAAATTCTAGTGGATTATTTCCACTATCAGACCCCAATGAATTATCAAAACGTTTTGTTCTAATTGAATATCAAGAAAATACAGTAGGCGGATCTCTTCAGGCTGAGTGGGTAGAAAATCCAATGGGGAATGATTTTCAAACAGATTTTGTTCAGACAGGTTGTTCAGCTCCTTTTCAAATTACAAAAACCGCATCTGGATTTTGGAGTATTAACCCAGATAATGGCATTACAGTAAGTGAAAATAGAAAGTATAAAATAACCTTAACAGCTGAGGCAATCACCGATTTCTCGAATGCATGCACGATAACAGCGTTAAAAAAAGAAGGCTTTTCTCCTTGGAGTCAATCCGGTTTTCATGTCGATAATCAAGGAAATGCTTCATCGCCAATCGTTCAACGAATTGAAGCAACCGGCTGGAGTAATTGGGGCTTTGCAGGTGACGATCAACCACTTCCCGTTGAATTAACTAATTTTTCATGTAAAAAAAATCAAGAAAACACGATTATTGAATGGACAACAGCTTCTGAGTCGAACAGTATGTTTTTTGAATTATATCGCTCTGAAGATGGCGAAAATTGGGACGTTCTTACAACAAAAAATGCGGCTGGATATAGCAACTCGAATATTACCTACACTGAAATTGACACCGAAAGAATTGTAAATCCCTATTATTTGTTGAAACAAGTAGACTTTGATGGAAAATATAAAATCTATGGTCCAATCTCAGTATATTCAAATTCAGAGAAACTTTATAATTTCTACATGTCTTCTAATTCAATCAATTCAGATTTAACTGTTTATGTAGTTAACCCTTTTGGCTTAACAGATGCTCATCTTACCATAAAAGATTGTGTTGGCAAGGAAATTGAAAACAAAAAGCTAACGCTTGAAAATGGAATGAATACTATTGAAATACAAACCTTTAACAAGGAAAAGGGAGTTTATTATTTTACACTTACCATTCCAACAAAATATGTCAAAACGATAAAACAAGTAATTTTAAAATGATTATGTTAAGAATTTATTAATTTTATGTTGTGAAAAAAACGTTTTACGTTCTTCAACCTCTTTTATTTTTTCTCCTCTTTTGGATAATAAATTTCCACGTTGAACGATTATTATTTTTTATTATTCACGTATCTAAATTTTCAGACGCTAATTTCACTGAGCTTGGTAGTATTTTATTCCAATCCTTTCGTTTGGATCTTGCTACGGCCTCATTCCTATCAGTTTTCCCGATTTTAGTTTGGATTCTTTGGTCGTATGTACGAAATAAATCACTCAAAATTATCTTTTGGGTAGTGATGATAATTGAACTGGTAATTATTTCTCTCATCCACAGCGGAGAAGTGAATGTTTACCACGAGTGGAATCACAAACTCACTTCCAGGGTTTTTATGCATTTGAGCAACCCCGATGAAGTTTTTAGAACGGCTGAGGGTGGTACACAATTTTTGTTTTTTGGTTTACTCTTGGCTGAAGTTGGAATAGGGATATTTCTACTCAAGCTTATGAAATTTAATCCAATTGATTTGCAGAAGAAATGGATTCACATCCCTGTGGGAATTGTATATTTAGTTTGCTGCTTGATATTTGCCAGAGGTGGAATTCAACAGATTCCTATTAATGTAGATTCCGCTTATTTTTCAAAAAAATCAATACTAAATGACCTATCCGTTAATTCAACCTACTACTTTGGAAATAGCTACCTGCTCTTCAAAAGGAATGACTTAGAGAACCATCTGCCAAAAATTAATCACAAGGAAGCATTATTACTTTCAGATTCCTTGTATTCATTTGATCGAAATCATTCAAATTACATCTTGGAGGAATCAAAACCAAATGTTGTGTTTGTTATTCTCGAAAGTTGGTCAGCCTCTGTAGTTGGATGTATGGGTGACACCAAAGGAATGACTCCTAATTTTGATAAACTTGCAGTAGATGGATATCTTTTTCAAAATATCTACGCAACCAATACAACTTCAGAAATAGGAAATACAAGTATTTTTTCAGGATATCCCGCTATTCCAGAAGTGGCCATTTCACTGGAACCTGAAAAAAATCGAAAACTTCCAGCAATCAATCAAACGTTGAAAAAATCTGGGTATTCATCACATTATTTATTTAGTGGGGATTTAAAATACGGTAATATTCAAGGATATTTGACTCAGCATCAATTTGATGAACTGGCCGATGAAAATAATTTTCCATCGAGTTTAACGAAAGGTAAACTAAATTATTTTGATGAAGATTTGTATAACCTTTTTCTTCAAAAGATAAATAAAACGAAAGAACCATTTATGCACTGCGCATTTACCGGGAGTACACATTCACCCTTTGATTATCCAAAAAGAGCGGGCTGGCAAAAATGGAAAGGAAAAGAAGAAGCTTACATGAATTCAGTATTTTACGCCGATTGGGCTATTGGGCAATTTATGGAGAAAGCGAAAAAGGAGAAGTGGTACAATAACACCATTTTTGTTTTTGTGGCCGATCATGGACATCATTCCCATACGATTACAAGTCCTAACCAATCTGCCTTTTTTAGAATTCCATTATTGCTAGTTGGTGAACCGCTCAAAAAAGAATTCAGAGGTAAATCGTGCAATACCATTGGATCGCAATCGGACATCGCCGCAACGCTTTTGCATCAGCTTCGACATCCTAATTCTAACTTCAAATTCAGCAAAGATTTGTTGAGCCCGAATGTAAAATCCTTTGCCTTTCATGCAACCATTCGAGGATACGGCTTTGTTTCCGAAAAAGGCTCTTGTTTGTATAATCTCGATTCAAAGCGCTACTTGGAGAATTTTTATGATTCAAAGAATTTCGTTTCAGAAAAAAGAAAATCTGAATCACTTTTCGTTACGTATTTCAATTTCTTCAAGTCACTTTAGATAATGCAAGCTCTTTACTGAATATTTTTTGCTTAATGTATTAAGCAATGTATTTTCTTTTTGATGAATACAATAAGCGTTTTTACAATATTGTTACAAAACGCTTTCATTGCCGCAGACGATATCGAAATTGGCTTTCAAGAAAAAATACCGCTTTGGTTTTTTGGTTTTTTGTATTGAAAAAGAGATAATCTAACTAATACCTCATTCAGTAAAAAACATATTTTTATGGAATATAATCCAAATATATATGTGTTTTTTTGGAATATAATCCAGATATCTATAAAAAAACCAAAGAATTCTTACTTATTAGGGAGTAAAAAATCGTGTAAATTTCCTGGGGTTATGACATTAAAAGTTGAATTTGGGTAAGCATTTTCAAAGGTTTTTGTTAAACGAACTGTTTTTTTCGTGTTCCATTTGAATTCATAAGCATGCAGCTGACCACCATATTCTTCAATTAAGTCAATTTCTTGTTGGTTAACTGTTCGCCAGAAAAACGAGTTTTTATTCAATAAATGGTACGAGTTAAACTTCAATCGCTCAGAGACCAAAAAGTTTTCCCACAGAAAGCCAACATCACTGCGTAAGGCAATGGGATTGAAATTATTGATAATTGCATTTCGAATTCCATTATCATAGAAATAAATCTTTCGGCTACTCTTGAGTTCATTTCTTAGATTTCTGCTAAATGAGGGCAATCTGAAAATCACGAATGCTTGTTCCAATAGATTAACGTATTTCTCAACCGTCTTTGGATCCATCGAACAGATTTCTGCTAATTCATTAAAAGAAACCTGTGAACCAATTTGATGAGCCAACGCCTGCAGCAAACGAACCAATTTATCCGATTTGTGCAAACGCTCCCAGAGTAAAACATCCTTATACAAGTAGCTGTGACATATTAATTTCAAACGTTCCTCTTCTTCCCCAGGATTAGAAACAACCTCCGGATAATAGCCATAAACTAACCGATGCTCGAGTAAACGGTTCTCTGTCAACATTCCGTGATGCTCTACCAATTCTTGATAGGAAAGTGGAAATAAGTTATACTCCCATTTTCTTCCTGTAAGTGGTTCGTTGACGCGATTTGCTAAATCAAACGAAGAGCTACCAGTTGCAATAACTTGAATTTCAGGCAAATTATCCGTTATCAGTTTTAACTTCAATCCTATATTCTCAATTCGCTGGGCTTCATCGATTATAAAAATTTTCTTTTTACCCAATAAGGCTTTAAAACTCCCTGAACTCACCTCAGATAAAGTCTGCTGAACATCGATTTCATCGGCATTCATCCAAAGTATTTCATTTGGGTCAAATGCAAGATTTTTAAGAAGCGTCGTTTTGCCCACCTGTCTTGGGCCAAGTACGATAATGGCTTTTTGTTTAAACAACTTTTGTCGTAAACGATCAACTAAAATTCTTGAAATCATACTTCAAAAGTATATTTTTATGGAATACAATCCAAATATATATGTATTTTTTTGGGATTTAATCCAAATAACTATGTAAAATGAGAAATAAGCATTTTAAATTTTGCTTGCCAGGAAATACTTTTTTATGAAATAGAAAAGCAAACATCTGAACAGACGATATTGAAATTGGCTTTCAAGAAAAAATACCGCTTTGGTTGTTTGGGTTTATGTACTAAACGTGTATTTATACAAAAGCTTATTGAATGGCATTTTATAACAAGACATTTCGAAATTACATACGCTTCTTTCTGAGATTGCATAAATCAAAAAACTCATGATTTGAGATTAGTGCTTTTCCATTTGAATACTGTAAATTTTGTTAAGTTCCTTTAGTTTTGCGAAAATCAGTTAGTTTCTGATGTATTTTTGTATTCATGGATCACGATATCGAATTGCGTTTTCAAAAGTTAAAATCTCACCTGGAGCAAACCTTTGGAGGGGGAATGGATGTTCAATCTATGCTCTTCTTAATTGGAGTTAATGAATTGGGACTGGGTCCTAAAACATTCTCTAAAAGTGAA
>JBIKQS010000086.1:0-8616 GCA_044349575.1 Crocinitomicaceae bacterium | reverse complement strand
TATTACATGTTGCCATTTGCACGATTTTGGAGCCCTACGGATATTATCATTTCGAAGGTCGAGATAAAGAGCATTGGCCACATTTTACGCTCAAAAAAGAATTACCAACACTCAATCACCAGCAACAGCAACACCTGATGAAGGAGGCAATGATTGAATATTTCATTCAAAACGATTATTACAACGAAGAAACCTTATCAGAATCGAAGTAAAAAAACTATATTTGTTCACTTAATTTTTATACAATTCACATGGATTTTTGGATCAAAGCCGCACAACTCTTTCTTTCGTTGGCAATATTAGTCACCCTTCACGAATTGGGTCATTTTATACCTGCTAAACTTTTTAAAACGCGAGTTGAGAAATTCTACTTGTTTTTCAATCCATGGTTCTCGCTATTCCGAACAAAGAAAATGAAGGGTAAACGCGTGTTTTCATGGTTTTCTAAAGAATCTCCCAAAGAATGGGCGGAGGAACCTGATAACACAGAATGGGGATTAGGCTGGCTTCCATTAGGCGGATATGTTAAAATTGCCGGAATGATTGACGAGTCCATGGATAAGGAGCAACTTGAAAAACCAGCTGAGGATTGGGAATTTAGAACCAAACCGGCTTGGCAGCGACTTATCATCATGATTGGTGGTGTAACTGTAAATTTGATTTTGGGCTTCTTAATTTATATCGGAGTTGTATTTTTTTGGGGAAAGGAAGAAATTAAATCATCTGAATTAAAACACGGACATGCAGTGCATGCTTACCTTTCAAAATTCAACATCAAATCCGGGGACAAAGTGTTATTGGTAGATGGAAAAGAAATGTCAAGTCCCAACGAGATTAACCGAGAAATTTTCCTTCGTGATGCTCGTTCATTAACTGTTCAACATCCTGATGGCTCGAAAGAAACCGTGAAACTTCCTGAAGATTTTGGCCAAACCTTGTTTCAAGAAGGAGCTATGCAATTATTCTCACTACGTCATAAGTCAACAACGATTGATTCAGTTATCCCAAGTTCACCTGCGGCTAAATCAGGATTAAAAAAAGGAGACCTTATTACATCTGTAGGAAATTCAAAGGTGGAATTCTTTGATGACATTCAATCTGGTTTGTACAGCAACAAGAATAAAGAAATTGCTATTGCTGTGATTCGCAATTCAGACACCGTAAACGTAAAAGCAAAGGTGAAAGAAGATGGAACTATTGGTTTTATGCCAAAATCTGTTGGTTATATCGATTCTGCGGCCATTCATCACAGAGATTTTGGATTGGTTGAAAGCATTTCAGTTGGTTTTACAACCGGCATTGGTACGTTGAGTGATTATGTAGCCCAATTTAAGTTTGTTTTTACTAAAAAAGGAGCTGGACAAATGGGTGGATTTGCAGCAATTGGCAGTATGTTTCCGCCGGCGTGGGATTGGCACCAGTTCTGGTTAACAACTGCTTTTCTTTCTATCATTCTTGCCTTTATGAATATCCTTCCGATTCCTGCTTTGGATGGCGGTCATGTTGTTTTCTTAATTTATGAAATGATTACTGGAAAAGAACCGAATAAAAAGGTTTTGGAATACGCGCAATACGCTGGTATGATTTTACTTCTATCACTCGTTTTATATGCAAATTTCAACGATTTATACCGCTGGTTATTTCCTAATTAAACTTTAGTTATGCGTCGTTATCAAAATTATGTTCTTGGTCAATGGATAGATGGATCAGGTACTGAAACTATCTTAAACCATGCAATTACAGGAGAAATTATTGGCGAAGCATCAAGTCAAGGATTGGATTTCTCCGATGTATTAGCTTTCGGAAGAAAAAAAGGAGGGGAAGTTCTTCGAAAAATGACTTTTCAAGAAAGAGGAAGAATGTTAAAAGCCCTCGCTTTATTTTTAACCGAAAAAAAAGAAAAATATTACGGAGTTAGCGCATGGACAGGTGCAACAAGAGTTGATTCCTGGATAGATATTGAAGGCGGAATCGGAAATTTATTTGCCAACGCTTCTCTTCGTAGACAATTCCCGGATTTACCCTATTATGTAGATGGAGTTGCTGCGCCCCTTTCTAAAAATGGCTCGTTTATCGGTCATCACATTATGGTTCCCAAAGAAGGTGTTGCTGTTCATATCAATGCATTCAACTTTCCCATTTGGGGAATGCTAGAGAAAATTGCGGTCAACCTAATGGCGGGTGTGCCCGCTGTAGTTAAGCCTTCTGAATTTACCTGTTACCTGACTGAAGTAATGGTTCGCGATATCATAGATTCAAAAATTCTACCGGAAGGATCCCTTCAACTTATTTGTGGACTGGGTCGCGGAATTATTGATCACGTTCAAACGGAAGACGTTGTAACGTTTACAGGAAGTGCCTCAACTGGAAAAATGTTAAAAGCACACCCTAGAATTGCAGCTGAGAGTGTAGCATTTAACCTTGAGGCAGATTCACTGAATGCCACTATTCTTGGTGAAAAAGCAGTTCCCGGAACTGAGGAATTCGATTTATTCATAAAAGAAACGGTTAAAGAAATCACAATCAAAGCAGGGCAAAAATGTACGGCTGTACGTAGAATTATTGTACCAGAAAATCTGTTAGAAGAAGTTCAAAACGGCATATCAAATAGACTTGCCTCTGTAAAAATGGGCGACCCAAGTGTTGAGGGCGTTCGCATGGGATCACTTGCTACCAAATTACAAGTAGAACGAGTAAGAGCAAACGTGGAATTACTCAAAGAATCACAAGAGATTGTTTTTGGAAACATGGATGATTTCGAAATCGTTGGTGCAGACAAAAACAAAGGAGCTTTCTTCTCCCCTATTTTATTCAGGAATTCCGATCCTTTCACTAAAACTGCTTGTCACGACATTGAAGCTTTTGGACCGGTTTCTACGATCATGCCCTACAAAACATTGGATGAAGCTATTCAACTTGCCAAAATGGGTAAAGGATCCTTAGTTTCATCAATAGTCACACCTGATAATAAAGAAGCAACTGAATTTGTGCTTGGCGCAGCATCTATGCACGGTCGAATATTGGTATTAAATAAAGAATGTGCTAAAGAAAGTACCGGTCACGGTTCTCCCATGCCTTTGTTGACTCATGGAGGTCCGGGTCGTGCCGGGGGTGGTGAAGAAATGGGAGGAAAACGAGGAGTATTACATTACTTGCAACGAACTGCTATTCAAGGACATCCAACGACAATCACTGCCATCACGAAACAATTTCAAGTTGGGGCAACAATGCCTGAAGCAAATCCACACGTTTTTAGAAAGCATTTTGAAGAACTTGTTGTCGGAGAAACAGTTTTCACGCATAAACATACGGTAACAGATGCTGATATCGTAAATTTCGCAAATGTATCCGGAGACAATTTTTATGCGCACATGGACGCTACATCATTGGATGGAACCATTTTCGAAAGACGAGTGGCTCATGGATATTTTGTCCTTTCGAAAGCAGCCGGGTTGTTTGTTGACCCTAAAAAAGGACCCGTTTTATTGAACTATGGAATTGACGAGGCTCGTTTTACCAAACCTGTTTATCCAGGTGCAACATTGGGAGTTAGATTTACGGTCAAAGAAAAAATAGATCAAGAGAAACGATCAGAGGATGATATTGCCAAGGGAATTGTAAAATTCCTGGTAGATGTGTATGATGAAACTGGTGAAACAGTGGCATTAGCAACGATATTAACCATGGTGCGAAAGCTGAATCAATAATAAAAAATAGCAATTCTATACCTACTTTATTTATAATTTTTATATTTATACCACATTTAAATTTACAACTATGAAAAGAAACATTTTACTAGCGATTGGATTTTTTACATTGATTTCATTTTCCGGAAAAAGTCAAATAAATCAAGGTGCGGTTTTAATTGGAGGAAGCACCTATTTTAACTACAATTTTCCAAATGGTGCAAAGGCAAATTCTCAATTTAATTTTTCTCCAAATGCAGGTATTTTTATCGTTGAAAATATGGCAATCGGAGCATCTTTTTCATACAATTTGGTTAAAGGTGGTTCATCTTTATCAATTGCACCATTTATGAGGGCTTACTATAATAAAAACTTTTACGGTCAACTACAAGTAGGTTACGGTAGAACAGTTGCAAGTTCAGTTTTACTTTCTTCCGGATTAACTGGTGAGTTAGATATGGGATATACAATTTTCTTAACAGATCAAATTGCAATTGACCCTGCATTGTATTACAACTTTTATATGAATGGCAGCAAATATGGTGGTTCTAATTTAGGTTTCAAATTAGGATTCCAAATTTTCTTGAATCGTAAGTAATACGAGTGTGTTATAGCAATTCATCTATATCAAAAAACATAGATTTAGCTAGAAAATACAAAAAGAAGCTACCTGAAAATGCTAATGATATAATTTATCATCACGTTAGTGGTTTTTCTCGTCCTAGTTGGCCAATAATCAACCATTCAGAAGAAATTCAATTCATGAACTGGGGATTAATCCCCTCTTGGTATAAAGGAAACCACAACGAAATTGCTTCAAAAACACTGAATTGCCGAGTAGAAACTGCCGATTCTCGATCTTCGTTTAAACATGTACTTAATTCCAGGCGCTGTGTCATTCCATCGTCTGGTTTTTTTGAATGGCAACATCATGGAAAGGTAAAAATTCCTCATTTCATTTATTCACCTGAATCGGAAATTCTTTCAATGGCTGGACTGTGGGATACGCTTGTGGATAGCATAACCGGCGAAGTGCATCAAACCTTTACCATTATCACAACTGAAGCCAACGATTTTATGGCGAGTATTCACAATACAAAAAAAAGAATGCCTTTGTTTTTAAATTCGGATAATCAAATTGCTGAATGGCTTTCCAATGAAGAAATGATTACAAAGTATATAAAAAGCTCTCAACAAACTGTTTTGACTGCACATCAAATAAATGCTAAACTTTTGTCAGGTTCATCATCTAACATCCCCGAAATAACTCAACCTTATCGAGACCAAACAGAGCAACTTTCACTTTTTTAGCAATTAACAAGCGTAAAGACCAAGCCTTAAAAACCCCAAAAGAAGCAGAATTAATTAATCTTTCTTTTTGCGGTATTTCCCCCGTGTCTGATAATAGTACCGCGACCTATTTTGGTTTTTCATAGCATTTTTATCGGTGCTTACTTTCTTCCGAACGTGACCTTTGCGCATTTGCCCCTTGTAATTTACAGAAGGCTTAACGTAAGATCTGTTGGATTTATCCGATTCCTTCGAACCGCAAGATGTACTTGCAACAAACAGGACAAAGCACAAGATAATTTTCAGTACTTTGGGTAATAGGTTGATTGTTTTTTTAGGTAGCATTGTATATGATTTTGTTATATTGTTTTAAAAACGGCTTAATTTTACATAAAACTATTTGTAAATCAAACACTTAGTATTTATAAATTGATTTTATCTCGAGGTACTTGACAATATCTTAAACAACTATTAACCAGGGAATAATTGAGTTAGTTTGCTCAATATTTTTTCAGCGTCCTTTATATCCAGCAAGCAATATCCTCCATCTGTATATAAATAGATTAATGAAGAATATTTTGTTATTTCAAAAATGCCCTGTTTGCCAACGATGTTATTTTTCAGATTAAAAATAATATCTGACAAATCGGTAATAATCTGCCTTGCCTCTTCCTCTTGATATATTTTAGCTTTTAAATCTTTATCAAGCACAGAGTACATACAAAAACCAACAATTGGTACTTCTGTCTCTTGATATTCCAATAAAACTAATGAACCCATTTGGTGTAATACCTTTTTCTGCTTATTGGTAATTGCGTCTTTAAGACTTTCACTAGAGTCATCAATACGTATTTCTCCAATTTTTGTGATCAATTTGGAGGATCCATCTTCAAAAACAAGATTAACACTTTTCAATTTTAGTGTTTGTATTACATCTGAAAACCAAGCACTTTCAAAATTCCATACGCCGTCTGAATTTGGTTCAATAAAGCCTATACCCTTGAAAGATTTTTCATACTCTACAGGATCATCCACCGAATTATAGGGCTGAAGAATAAATGTCGCATATTTAATTCTTTTTTTACCAACATTTTGAATTCCAAGCGTTAGGTCAACCACGCCATAAGTACTTGTAGAGAAACTAAATTGGGTAATCAAAATTCCACCGTTGTTAATCCCAGTTTTAATTCTCAAATCAACTATTGAATCTTGACTTTTAAGATTTTGACTAAAAACAGCTAACTTAGGTCTAAGTTCATCATTTACAACACTATCAGAAGCAGCTTTTTTTAATCCATTTGCTAATTCCTGAGCTCTAATTTTTGCTAATCTCTCTTCTTCTAAGCGTTTTTTTTCTTCCTCGACTCTTCTTTTCTCCTCTTCTTCCGCTCTTTTCTTTTCTTCTAATTTTCTTATTTCTTCTCTGATTTTTTCATAATGATCAAGATTAAGTTGCAGGTTGGTGTTTTCTAAAATTGTTTTCTGTGTCTTATCCAGTTTTTTGTAATTTTTGAGAAAGTCCTCATTCTTGAAGAATAACAAACTCGCTGTTTCTAATGATACGTTATATAAAGTATCGTCAACAACTAAAACCCCATAAACAATTCCCTTTAATTTTGTTTTATCAAAATGACAAGATTCAAACCTTACAAAATGGACAACTTTATTTTTACCGTTCCATTGCACTTCATTCTGAATTTCACAAGGATTATTAGGAAAAAAACTAAACTGGGAGAACTGTCTTTTTAATTCTGATTTCTCAGTAAGTAATTGACAAAAAATATGATTCATTGAAAAAACAGTCAGGAAAGTCAATAGAACTAGCAACCTCCTGGCCAAAACAGTTGAAATTTCACTAAAACTAAAGGTTAGGTAATGTTTTTGTTTCATAAACATAAGTTTCAATCTTTTTGGTTATTCGTTTACTAAGTTACTACTAATACCCCTCATAAATCGTTCAATGGGTTTCATATCATTTACCTGAACTTTCAATTGATAGGTATTTTTAATGTGGTTGTAATGAATGAATGGAGTAGTTTGAGGATATTGATCTTTGAGCAACAAAACATCTTTCAATCTTAACTCCAAATCAATGGAATGGGTTTTTCCGGAATAACTAAAACCGAACACGTCCGGCACTTGTTTTTGAAACTTCTTACTATTCTTAAAAGGTTTACCGGTGAAGTCAACATAAGTAATTCGGTCAATGTTGAAAGTTTTGTTCTTCTTGGAATCAATCTCATAGGCCATTACCGTTTGATAATTGTCTGTAAAACCAAAGGGTTCAACCAAACGATCAGAAATGGTTTCAGAGTTAATGGATTGATATTTCCGTAAAATCACTTGTTCCTTGTTTCCCATTGAAAGGGCCAATCGTTCAATCACCTTTCCATTTTTGGCATTTACCAAATGACTGGCAACCATTTGTATTTCAGAGCTCAAATATATTTTGGTCAATAAAGAATCTTTGAGTTTGTTTTGTTTGGAATGCTTCAAAATCAACTCTTTCAATAATTGGGCCTCCTCTTGGGTAAATCGAACCCCATTAGTTCGTTCATCCACAATATAAAAACGGTTGTGTTCATCTCGCTGAAGGTCAAATCCACATTCACGTATCAAATCAAAATAGCGATAAACGGTTCGGTCGGTTGAATCTAACATTTCCGCTAAATGACTAATTGACTTGGTAGGCGCTTGTTCCAAATAGGAAATGAGTTTTAGAACCCTCAAAATCTTATGTTGGTTTAACATAGTATCAAATTTGTGGCACAAAGTAGGATAAAAAATAAAATTGTACAAATAATTGACCTGAGTTGTCTGAAAACTTTCATTAATTCGTGAAAAATTTGAAAGAAGCTGCATAAAAACCGGAATTGGGGAAACCTAGTTTCGGTTTATTTCTATTTAGGGAGGAAAAAAATGGTTTTTATCAACCTAATTTATAGTAATTATCTTATCAATGATAGTACCTCGCAAATCCAAGAGAATTGAAAACTTCAATAATCTACTTTCTCAATTAATTAGTATCTTTACGAGAATTTAGAAAAGTATGGGTTGTTCATCGTGTTCAAGTGGAGGAGGTACGCCGAGAGGGTGTAAAAATAACGGAACCTGTAGCGCAGGTGGATGCAATAAATTAGATGTTTTTGATTGGCTTGGCAACATGTCGCTCGGCGAAGGTGTATCAGCATTTGATATGTATGAGGTACGATTTAAAAATAGCAGAAAAGGATTCTTTAGAAATAGCAATAATCTGAGTTTACAAGTTGGAGATGTGGTTGTGGTTGAAGCTTCACCAGGCTACGACGTTGGCGTAATTTCAGTTGGTGGTGAACTTGCTCGCATTCAAATTCGAAAAAAAGCACCGGATTTAAAACCACTTGAATCCAAAAAAATTCTACGAATTGCTAATCAAGTTGAAATAGATAAATGGATTCAAGGTCGCACCTTAGAAAAGGATGTGATGTATCAAGCACGTTCTCTTGCTGTGAATTTGAAACTTGAAATGAAAATTTCAGATGTTGAATACCAAGCAGATCTTTCTAAAGCGACATTCTATTACACGGCTGAAGGACGAGTAGATTTTCGTCAGCTGATAAAGGATATGGCAGATAAATTTAAGATTCGTGTTGAAATGCGT
>JBIKQS010000203.1:0-4857 GCA_044349575.1 Crocinitomicaceae bacterium | reverse complement strand
TTCAATTACCACATTAGGAAGTTATCAAGCATTTTTGTTAGCTGTTTTGATTTCTGGCGTTCTTCAATTAATAGCAGGATTTTTCAAGGCAGGTGTAATTGCAGGATATATTCCCTCATCTGTTATCAAAGGAATGCTTGCCGCTATTGGAATTACGTTGATTTTAAAAGAAATACCTCATTTAGTTGGTTATGATGCTGATTTCATGGGAGATGAGTCTTTTATTCAATCAGATGGACACAATACGCTTTCAGAATTGTTTTACGCATTAAATGGAATCCAAATAGGTTCGTTGATTATTGGTGTATTTTCATTGATTTTACTGATAATTTGGGATCTTCCTGTTGTAAAAAAGATCAAGTTCATTAATCAGATACCGGGTGCATTGGTTGCAGTTTTAATCGCCGTGGGTCTAAATTTGACTTTTAATTCTTTTTTTCCTGATTTACAGATTTCAAAAGAACATCTTGTTCAGATTCCTGTGCTTTCGTCAATCTCTGAATTACCTTCACTTTTTACTTTTCCGGATTTTGGATTTTTATCGAATCCAAATGTTTACATTATTGCATTAACGCTTGCAATTGTGGGAAGCCTTGAAACTTTACTGAGTGTTGAAGCAACGGATAAGCTGGATCCTGACAAAAATATTACTCCTAAAAACAAAGAGCTACGGGCTCAAGGCATAGGCAATATCGTAAGTTCACTTATTGGAGGATTACCGGTTACTCAAGTAATAGTTCGAAGTTCAGCAAATATTAATTCAGGAGGAAAATCAAAGCTTTCAACAATTATACATGGATTTTTCCTTCTTTCAGCAATTCTATTTATTCCAACCGTTTTAAATCTAATTCCATTATCAGTTTTAGGAGCAGTATTAATACTCGTAGGTTATAAACTAACTAAAATTGCCTTATTTAAACAAATGATCAATCTAGGGCAAGAACAATATGTTCCCTTTATTGCAACCATTTTAGGTGTATTGTTTACTGATTTATTGAGAGGGATTGGAATCGGAATGGCATTCGCAATATTTTATATTTTGAAATCAAACTACAAAAATCATTTTTCGAGGGAGATCAGACAAGATGAGACGATTATTGTCTTGTCAGAAGATGTAACTTTTCTCAATAAGAGTTGGATACAAGAGATGTTATTCAACACAAAGCCAAATTCAAAATTGATTATTGATGGTTCAAAATGCAAGTCCATTGATTATGACGTATTGGAAATGTTAGAAGAGTTCAAAAAAATTGGTGCAAAAAATAAAAATGTTGATTTTCAAATGCTTAATTTTAAAAATAACTAATTATGGAAACGTTTTATAAACAACTTTTGGATAATAATAAAAAGTGGGTAGAGTCAAAACTTGGCCAAGATCCTGAATTTTTTAAGAAATTATCATCTGGGCAAAAGCCTCCCGTATTATGGATAGGATGTGCGGATAGTAGAGTGCCTGCTAATGAAATTATTGGAGCTCAACCAGGCGAGGTTTTCGTTCATCGAAATATTGCAAATATGGTTGTACACTCTGATATGAATATGCTTTCAGTACTTGATTATGCCGTGAATGTATTGGAAGTTAAACACGTTATTGTTTGTGGTCATTACGGGTGCGGTGGAGTACAAACTGCCATGACAAACAAGCACGTTGGATTGATCGACAATTGGATTCGACATATCAAGGATGTATACCGTTTTCACAATGAAGAGTTGAATGCAATCGAGGATGAAAAGAAGTGTTTTGACCGTTTTGTTGAATTGAATGTGGTAGAACAAGTATTAAATTTAGCCAAAACCTCAATAGTGCAAGGAGCATGGGAACGTGGTCAGAATCTGCATGTGCACGGTTGGGTGTACGACATTCGTGATGGACTAATCAATGATTTGGATATAACTATTCGTGATAACACATCGTTGTCTGCTGTTTATCAATTGGATTTGTAGCATACGATTTAAATAAAGAAAACCCTAGTTTGAGCAGCTAGGGTTTTTGCTTTTCTGAAAAGTCCAAGTTGTAGATCGTGGAAATGAGCAACGTGTGGTTTCTTTCTGCTTTAATTCCATCAGCTTTAATAATGTATTGATTCAAATAACCCAGTTGAAACGAAAAATTTGAACTGAATCTCCACCCAAGTCCAGCATTAAATCGATTTTGATCGAAGACGTTTTTTGCTATTCCCTTACCAAACCCAATAAATACTTCATTGTTTACATTGAGAAACAAGGTGTTTTCTTCTAGTGACTTTTTACTCAAGGGAATCATAAACATTAATCGATAGCGTACTCGCTGCCTGAAAATAGTATTTCCTTGAATGATTTCATTAGCATTGTTCAACGAGTATGTATCTAAAAAGCGTTGTTCTAACCGATAGCGATGTTGTATTTCAAAATTTTTAAATGTAGTTTCAACTTTGTTCTTTTGGTTGAATTGTTGCCAGATTCTATGTTCAGTAAATTCATTCAATACAGGTTGTTCCCCATAGGGAAAAGTTTCTATCCACCCATATCCTCCGGAAATTGAAAAAGAAGTATTAAGATGGTAATCAACGCCTAGTCTTAATAGAGATTGTTGCCAATTTTGAAAACCATTTTCTCTTCTCCATTGATACTCCGTATGTAATCCTATTTTTTTAGTCAGTTTATGATTACCCAAATAAGTTACCCATGCATTTTGGTGAGTAGCAATGTCTTTTTGAGAAAAAAATATTGAATAAAATAGGACAAAAAAGATTGTTGTTTTTATTTTCATTATTCGAGGTGTTTCATTGCACTCATTTCGTGTTTCGAATATCTTTTGAATTCTTCTGTCTCTAAAATAGTGACTTTTCCACCAGTATCCTCATATTCAGAAATAAATTGATGGATAAATTCTTGAAAAGAGTGATCGATGAATGTGGCATTTTTGTAATGGATTCGAATATGTTTACCTTCAGGTAGATTATTGAATTTATTCTTGAACGAAATGATATTGCTGAATACAGCTGATTTCTTAATATAAATATCAAGGGAATCAGAATTTTCGTCCAATAACATTTTGGCTGAAAATAAGTTTTTAATACTCACACCTCTTGCAATATGAAAGATCATTTTCACAAGAATCCCTGCTGCCACACCTATAAGTAAATCTTCTGCAATTGTTATTATAATCGTAATTAAAAAGATTATTAGTTGCTCTATTCCAATTTTATAGGTTCCTATAAATTCTTTTGGTGATGCTAATCGAAAAGCAACAAAAATAAGCATTGCAGCTAAGGCAGCATTTGGAATCCACTCAATGACAGGAATCATCAAAAGCATTGCTAATAATAAAAATATTCCATGGAAGAAATTTGACCATCTTGTTTTTCCTCCATACCCAACATTAGCAGAGCTCCTTGCTACCTCCGATATCATGGGTAATCCTCCTAAAAATCCCGAAAGAGTATTTCCTAGACCAATCGCCGCCAAATCCTTGTTGTAATCTGATTTTCGTTTGAATGGGTCTTGATTATCAATGGCTTTAACGGTTAGTAAGGATTCAATTGTATTTACAAATAAAAACATGAATACGTATTTCCAAAAAACAAAACTTCCAATCATTGAAAAATCTGTATTACTGAATGATATATTTCCCCAAAAATTACCGATTTTCACCAAAACAAAGGAGGGCAATTTATCAAACTCATTCAACATAGCAATAGGAACTGCCAGTAAGATTATGAGAAGTGGTACAGGAATTTTTTTTCCTATTTTACCCAAATTTGGAATTAGAAAAAGTAAGAAAAGTGAAAATAAACCGATTGATGCGACTATTCCATTTGCATGTGAAATAAAATCAGGAATATGGGAGTAAAGTTCAAGGGGAGATAGTGCTTTTGTTAATTTAGGATCTACTCCAAGTAAAATTGGAAATTGCTTCGCGAAAATTAAAATCCCAATAGCGGCAAGCATCCCATGCACCACTGAATGCGGAAAGAAATCTCCGATTGATCCAATTTTAAATTTGCTAAGAATAAATTGAATGATTCCAGTGAAAACGATAGCGGCACAAGCTAAGTGCCAGCCTGTTGAACCACCGCCCATTTCTGCTACAGCACCAGCGCAAACCGTAATTAAACCTGCTGCTGGCCCTTTGATTGTCAATCGGCTTCCCGCAAAAAAGGAAACGAAAATACCGCCAATCATTGCGGTTAATACTCCCATGGCAGGTGGGAATTCACTTGCTTTTGCAATCCCTAAACTTAATGGGAGAGCGAGAAGAAACACAAGGAATCCGGACAAAATATCCGATTTTCCATTTTCTTTTAACCCTTTTATTCCATCTAATGGAATTTGTTTTTTAGTTGATTTCATTTTACTAATTTTTAAGTTAAGAGGAGCGCTTAGCTACCTCGTGATACGTTTTAATATGAGGGCCCAGAAAAATTCTGGAGTAAATGCGAATTGCGGCAAGTCCGTTTACTATTAGGCTCATTGCAATTAAAAAGGCTAATAAAATTTGATTATAACCGATGTGAGAAAAAATCAAATCCTCTCCTACAAAAGATGGCGTTATTGGAAATCCAGATATTCCTAAACAACATAGTAGAAAAATGAATGCTTGCTTTGGATGTTCAAAAGAATGTCCATAAAAGCGATCAAGACTTATCCAATTCTCTTGCTTTCTCATTCGATTTACAACGATTAAACCAATGAGCCAGGATAGAAAAATACCGCTTAAATACCATAAGTTATGAATCCAATCAAAGTGTACATTAAAAGAGACTGAAATGGAAATTAACACATGATTTAGTAGGATTAATGTCCAGCTTTTTCGAACGCTATCCCTTTCTGTAAAAGCTTTTATGATTGCTATTAATCCAACCAATCCAAAAATTA
>JBIKQS010000202.1:0-4865 GCA_044349575.1 Crocinitomicaceae bacterium | reverse complement strand
TGCCAATCTATTCAGTGCTTCAAATTCAATGCACAAAGAAACATATGCATTTGATGAACATTGGGTGAATAATGTTACGGATACTACTGTTGTTCAAGTATCTGTGGATGTTACACTTGATCATAATGGAAATAAAGGAAATAAAAAGGTTAATCTAATATGTCTCCCTTAGTAAAATCCAATAAATAAATTGTAATAATTGTTCAATCTTTTTTAGTTTCTAGAAACGATTTTGTGAACATAAATTGACATAAATAAAAATTATAAAAACAAAAAAAATGAAAAATCAAAAATATCTATTAGCAGCGTTAATTCTTTTAACTGGATTATTTCTCACTTCATGCAAAAAACATCAGCATGTTGAAGATGGAAAGGTTAGCATCAAATTAAATCATCATTGGGGAATGAGTATGGATCCGTTTCAAATGAATACAGAATATATTCATCCAATGAATGGTGATACCATGACTTTTACCAAATATAAATATTATATATCTAATTTTAAACTTAAAAAATCTGATGGCACGTGGTGGATACATCCTGAGAGTTATTTTCTTGTTGATCTTTCAAATGATTTATCTACAACATTAGATCTGGGCTCTGTGCCGAGTGGAGAATATACTGAGTTGAGTTATACCATCGGGGTCGATAGTTTGAGAAATGTATCAGGTGCACAGTCAGGAGCACTTTCCACAACAAACAATATGTTTTGGAGTTGGAATACTGGTTATATTATGATAAAAGCAGAAGGATTATCACCTCAATCAACAACAGGGAATTTTTCATTTCATTTAGGTGGATTTTCAGGTCAGTATAGTGTAGTTGATACAAAAACCGTAAGTTTTTCTTCAAATACCTTAACTGTATCAGGGGATAAAACCTCAGAGATTCATTTTAACGTTAATACTGCAATGACTTGGTGTAATTCAGGGAGCTGTGCTGGAACAAATTCTGTTATGATGCCCGGTGCATTGGCTTATCAAATGGCTGGAGATTTTCATAATGGTTTTATATTTGATTATATAGTAGAATGATTTAATATTTGAGAGCTACAATAATTCTGTAGCTCTCTTTTTTATATTACATATGAAGTTGTTTATAATATTTAGTATTGCATTTTTGGTATTTTCCTGTCAAAAGGAAAAGCCAATTATTGAAGAGATTGAAATAACTTACCCTGATTATTTCCCTGCCCCTGTATATGATTTTACAAATAATCAATTTACCCAAAAACGTTTTTTACTTGGGAAAAAAATTTTTTTTGATAAGCAATTGTCGAGTGACGGAACTATTTCATGTAATTCATGCCATGCCCAGACTCATGGTTTCGCAGATCATAATGTTTCTTTTAGTTTAGGTGTTAACGGAGCTATTGGAAGCAGAAATTCACCGTCCATTGCAAATATGATTTGGTCACCATATTTTATGTGGGATGGTGGGGTTAACCATATCGAGGTCTTTTCTGTAGCACCTATTACCAATCCTGATGAAATGCATGAAACAATGTCTAATGTTCTTTCAAAATTGAATTCAAATATTCAATATAGAAAATTATTTAAGGAGGCATATGGTAGTGATCTTATTACTGATCAATTGCTTTTAAAGGCAATCACTTTATTTATGTCTAAAATAATCTCTTGTAATTCTAAATATGATAAAATGAGGCAAGGAAAAGTAGAATATAATTCAATGGAAAATGAAGGATATGATTTATTTAAACAAAAATGCGCTTCATGCCATACCGAGCCATTGTTTACAAATTACCAATTTATTAACAATGGAATAGATTCTGTTTTTACAGATTTAGGTCGAGCAAAAATAACTTTTAATAATGAGGATAGAGGAAAGTTTAAAGTACCTTCGTTAAGGAATATTGAATTAACATATCCATATATGCATGATGGCCGCTTCTGGAGTTTAGAACAAGTTCTTAATCATTACAGATCAGGTATACGAAATTCAGAAACACTTCATCCTACATTGACTAATGGTATCGAGATAACAGAATTGGAGCAACAAAAGATTATTTCTTTTTTGCGCACATTAACTGATTATAATCTAATGGGTGATCCCTTGTTTTATTAATTATGAATGTAAATTCTTGTTTTTTATTCTAAATCAAAAGGGAAAAACTTGATGCCATAACCACGACCAACGTTTTCTATACAATTCTTAACCAACTTATTCGCCAAATAATTAGCTTTCACAGAATGGTATTTTTTCATCGAACCAATCATGAATAAATCGAAAAGGAAAGACAATTTTTGAGCAATAAATTCTCCTGGTCTAGATTCATTTCGTTTGCCAATAAGCATTCCAGGTCTATAAATAATAGTTTTTTGAATTCCTGCGGCTACTACACCCTCTTCAGCTTCTCCTTTAATGCGATTGTAGTTTATTGACGAATTTTTGTTGGCTCCAATGGCAGAAATCAAATGATATTGAGATATTCCGTTTTCTTTCCCAATTTTTGCAAGTCTAACCGGTATGTCTCGGTCTATTTTCTCGTATTCAGTAACATTAGGTGTTTTTGCTTTAGTAGTTCCGATGCAACAAATTACAATTTCACCTTGAATCGCTTTTTTTAAATCATTTTCATTTTCGAAATCAACCACATGGTTAATTACCTTAGGAGATTGAAAATGGATTTTTTTTCGCGTTAGCACATTGATTTTTGATACTGAATTTTCTGAAATTAACTGTTTAAGCACTTCATTTCCGACCAATCCGGTTGAGCCTACCAATACCACTTCCATCTTTTTTTCTCAAAAATACAACGAACTGATTAAGAAAATTAGAGAAATTATTCTTTTTGTTTGCGTATTTTCGTAAAACGAATTTAGTGAATGGAAATTAACAGACTCAAACTTGGTCAATTTGGTAATATTGAATTGCTTGCAAAACAAGTAGTTGAAGGGTTTATTACCGGATTGCACAAGAGTCCTTTTCATGGTTTTTCGGTGGAATTTGCTGAGCATAGAATTTATAACAAAGGAGAATCAACACGTCATATTGATTGGAAACTTTTTGGTAGAACTGAAAAATTATTTACAAAAAAATACGAGGAGGAAACAAACTTACGATGCCAACTTATCATTGATGATTCAAGTTCGATGTATTTTCCAAAAGATGATGGGATATCCAAGTTTGAATTTTCTGTGTATGCTGCCGCGAGTTTAATTGAGTTGTTAAAAAAACAACGTGATGCGGTCGGATTGTCCTTAATTTCTGATAAAATTGACTTGCATACCCAGGCCAAATCTTCTATCGCCCATCATCGTTTTTTGTATTCAGAACTTGAAAAACGAATGATTTCGTATGATCCGGCGCAGATGAAAACAACCAATATCATTCAATCCTTACATGATATTGCCGAATTGGCACATAGAAGAAGTTTGATTATTGTCTTTTCTGATTTATTGGATGATCCAAGTAAAGTGGATGAATTATTTAGGGCTCTTGAGCACATGCGTCATAATAAACACGAAGTAATATTATTTCACGTAGTTGACAGTAAAAAAGAAATTGATTTTGAATTAGGTAACAGACCGTTCAATTTAGTCGATATGGAAACGGGCGAACGAATGAAAATACGTCCTGCTGAAGTGAAAGAAAGCTATACAAAAGCAATCAATGCCTATTTTGAAGAGCTAAAAATGCGAAGTATAACAAATAGAATTGACTTTATGCCAGCTGACATTAACGAGGGATATAACCAAATTCTCTTACAGTATCTTCTGAAACGCCAAAAAATGTTCTGATTTACGGAACAAAATCATGGAAATAATCTCTTTTTGATTGATCTTACTTTCACAGATTTTCTTAATTTCGTTAAAAAATAAAATTCAATCATGAAATTATTAGAAAATAAAGTTGTACTCATTACCGGGGCTTCTCGTGGGATCGGAAAATCAATTGCTGAAGAATGTGTAAATCAGGGTGCTACGGTTGTATTTACGTATGTTTCTTCTGATGAGAAGGCTCGTGCATTGGAGGCAGAATTAACTAAAAACGGTGGTACTGCGAAAGGATATAAATCAGATGCTTCAAAATTTGATGAAGCGCAGAAATTGGTTGATGATGTTGTTGCAGAATTTGGAACGGTAGATGTTTTGGTGAATAATGCTGGAATTACCAGAGATACCTTGTTGATGCGAATGACAGAAGAACAATGGGATGAGGTTATAAATACCAATTTGAAATCGGCATTTAATCTAACAAAAGCGGTTCAAAAACCGATGTTGAAAGCTCGTTCGGGCTCAATTATAAATATGTCTTCAGTGGTTGGTGTAAAAGGTAATGCTGGTCAATCCAACTATGCTGCGTCTAAAGCGGGATTAATCGGATTTACTAAATCAATTGCCGCAGAGTTAGGTTCTCGTAACATCCGTTGCAACGCCATTGCTCCTGGTTTTATTGAAACTGAAATGACTGAAGTTCTTGATCAAAAAGTTGTTGAAGAATGGAGAAATGCTATTCCTCTTAAACGTGGTGGATCGCCACTAGATGTAGCAAATGTTACAGTTTTTCTAGCCTCTGATATGTCAGCTTATGTGACTGGTCAGACAATTCATGTATGTGGTGGAATGTTAATGTAAGCAATGAATATCCGACCGCGTAGAAATCGAAAATCAGCAGCTATTCGCAATATGGTTGAAGAAACTCAATTGGGGGTTCAACATTTGATTTATCCGATTTTTTTGAAAGATGGCAAAGGAATCAAAGAAGAAATTTCTTCATTGCCTAACAACTTTAGATGGTCAATTGATGAACTACTTCCAGAAATAGAAGCTTGTTTGAAATTAGGGATTTACACCTATGATATTTTTCCGGCTGTTGATGAATCTTTGAAGGATAAAACGGCT
>JBIKQS010000201.1:0-4884 GCA_044349575.1 Crocinitomicaceae bacterium | reverse complement strand
CCAATTTCAGTTACTTCAATAATCCAGCAAGAAATAACAGAAGATTTCGAGGATTACTCTCGTTAAGTGTACTTGCAATTTGAATCAACTTGTAAGGTGTAGAATTTAGGCCTGATACAACATTTTTATACTTTGGGTTGTTACTAAATTCATGTATTCAAACACTATTTTTTGGCATCGACGCGACCTGCGTATTCAGGATAATGCAGGCTTATATAAGGCCTTAAAATCGAGTAGGGGAGTACAGCCCATTTTTATTTTTGATACTCAAATCATTCAATTTTTACCTAAGAATGACCAACGTATATTATTTATACATAGAGAAATTGAAAATCTAAAAAAAATATATGCTGATTTAGGTTGTGATTTGAAAGTTTATCTGGGGAATCCAGTGGACGTAATTCCTACTATCGCTCTTGAACATAAAGCAGAAGTTGTTTTTACAAATCGCGATTATGAACCGTATGCCAATGAAAGAGATCGATTATTATTTGAAAAGCTCGAAAATAGTGGGGTAAAATTTATTGGCACCAAAGATCATGTCATTTTTGAAAAGTCTGAAATCACAAAAGACGATGGAAAACCTTACACGGTATTTACACCCTATTCTAGAAAATGGAAATCAAAATTAGATGCGCTTTATTTGAAACCATATCCAACTGAAAAGTATCTCAATAATCTCTGTAAATCTTCGGAAGTTAGTGAGTTGATGACATTGGAATCAATGGGTTTTGAAACAAAAAAGTTGGTTGATTTACCTTCAAAAGAATGGAAAAGTGAACTCATTCATAAATACAATTTAAACAGGGATTTTCCCGCGCTCAATGCAACCTCAAAATTAGGTTTGCACTTGCGATTTGGAACCATTTCCATTCGCGAATTGGCTCAAGAGGCTCTTTCCTTAAATGAGACATTTTTAAATGAACTGATTTGGCGAGATTTTTATCAAATGATTATTCATTGGTTTCCACATTCGGCGAAAAATTCATTCAAACCTCAATATGATCGAATGCGCTGGGAGAATAATGAAGATCATTTTAAGGCTTGGTGCAACGGAAAAACAGGATATCCAATTGTAGATGCCGGTATGCGAGAATTAAATGAAACGGGATTTATGCACAACAGAGTAAGAATGATTGTGGCTAGTTTTTTAACCAAACATTTGCTCATTGACTGGCGGCTAGGAGAAGCGTATTTCGCTGAAAAATTGTTGGATTTTGAATTAGCAAGTAATTCGGGAGGGTGGCAATGGGCCGCAGGATGTGGTTGCGATGCAGCTCCTTATTTTCGAGTTTTTAATCCAACTTCACAACAAGAAAAATTTGATAAAAAATTTGAATACGTTAAAAAATGGGTGCCAGAATTCGGTACTACTGAATATCCTGAGCCAATGATAGATCATAAATTTGCTCGCGAGCGCGTTTTAGCTAGGTTTAAGGAAGCTTTAGATTTTCAATAATTTTCTATTTCCTTTTTCGATTAATGGAAATTTATTGCCTCGTCCCCAACTTTTTGACTTGATCCATTAACTTTACTGTAAAAAAAAAGAGCATAAAAAAAAGGCCTTGTAATCAAGACCTTTTCTCTGCGGAGAGTGAGGGATTCGAACCCCCGGAACCTCGCAGTTCAACAGTTTTCAAGACTGCCGCAATCGACCACTCTGCCAACTCTCCGCGACAAAAGTACTAATGTTTTCAAAACTGGCAAGGTTTTTTTGAAAAAAAGAATAAAAACTCCTTTTCAATCTTAGAACTCTTCTCGTAAATTATTGTTAGTCTTGTATAAACTAATTGATTTTATGAAAAATGTTGCATTGATAACGGGAGCCTCAAGTGGAATTGGAAGAGAATTGGCAGAAATTCATGCCAAAAATCAAGGTGATGTAATACTTGTGGCGCGTAGGAGGCAACTCCTTGACACTCTTGCTGCTGATCTAAAAGATAAGTACGGAATTGCTGTTCTGGTAATTGAAATGGATTTAACAGAGGAGGGAGCAGGTACAAAATTGGTCAATCAACTGATCAATGAAAACATTAAAATTCACTATTTATTTAACAATGCCGGGTTTGGTGGATATGGAGAATTTATAGATAGGAGTATTTCAGAAGATTTAACAATGATTCAATTAAATGTAACAGCATTGGTTGAATTAAGCCATGGAATTGCTAATCAAATGGTAAAAAATGGGGGAGGAATGATTTTGAATACAGCGAGCACCGCTGGATTTATTCCAGGACCGCTGCAAGCTACCTATTTTGCTACAAAAGCATTTGTAGTTTCGTTTTCCCAAGCGTTAGATCAAGAATTGCGTAAAAAAGGTGTGACTGTTACTGCTTTATGTCCAGGACCTGTAAAAACTGAATTTATCGATGTTGCAGGAATGTCAAAAAGCAAGATGTTTGATGGTGCAAAATCGGCCAATTACACAGCCATGAAAGGTTACAATGCAATGCTGAAAAAACAACTTATTTGTATTTCAGAACCATCGTTGCATTTCTTGCTCAATTATTGTTTGTGGATGGTTCCTCGCAGAATGGTTTTGAAAATGGTAGAAAATCTTCAAAGAATTAAATAATAGACTTGATACATCAAATCAATATTTAAAGCAAAAAGGCCTTTTAATTAAATGTTTTGAATCGTGAGCAAACGTTTATTTGTCCATGGCGAATATTATATCCCAACCTAAAATTACCTCAACAAATTAACGTGTCCGGATGTATAATAAACTTTCTTATCATACCAGGTAAACTGCAATTTCCAAATATAAGTTCCGTCTTGACAGTTAGAATTTAGATAAGTTCCGTCCCATACGCTTGTCGGATCATTAGATTCATAAACAATTTCCCCCCAACGATTGAATACTTGAACACTGTATTTTTTTACATTGGCTAAGTTTGAAAAAACGGGTGTCCAAATGTCATTGAGGTTATCGCCATCTGGAATGAAGGTGTTCGGGACATAATAAAAAGGATTGTTATTAAAATAGATTTCTTGATAGGCGGTATCGGCGCATCCTTCTGAAGAAATAGCATAAAGTGTAATTAGGAATGTATCAGCAATATTTGCAGGATATTCGTATTCACCTGGTTCAAAATACATTTCATCAGGATCTCCAACCCCCATATTCCAAATGTAGAATTCGCAATCGCTTGATGTATTTAGGATATTAGTTACTGGTGATTCCGGAAAAAGAATTGAAGGTGATGCAGATAATGAAGCAATCGGTGTTTGATAAACAGTTATATAATCGTTGGAATTTATGCTATTGAAACAACCATTTGCATCATAGGCGGTTAATTGCACATCATAAACACCACCAGAATCAAAGGTAATTACAACATCGTCACAACCCGAATAGCTTAGTGAATCACCAAATGTCCATTCACAGTTAAAATTCGCATCTGAGGTATTGAAAAATTCTACAACTAAAGGACTGCAACCGTTGAGAATATTGGAATCAAATGAGGGTTGAATTTGAGTAGGTTGATCCAAAAAGCAATCCATGTTATAAGTGCAACCATTTGAATCTGTTACCAATACACCATAAATTCCGGTTACCAATGAATCAATAGTTGAAGTAGAATCAGTAGTAGTCCAATCATAAAGATAACCCGGAGTTCCGCCACTTGTTGTTACAATTAGTTGACCATCACTATAACCAAAACAGGCAGGTTGAATAGCATTGTAGGTAGCTGAAAGAGGATTTAAAGGTTGTAAAACCAATGCCGTTTCCGCATAGGAACATAAATTTGAATCAATAATTGAAATGGCATAATTTCCCCACGGCAGTGAATCTATCAATAAGGTAGAATCAAGAGTAGACCACCCAAACTCATAGGGTGCAGTTCCACCAATAATTGTGGCTACCAAACTACCTGTACTATCTCCGAAACATTTTACGTTTTCAATACCAAAAGTAACATCAAGGGGAGATTGGGGTTGGGTTAATGTTATTTCTAAGGTTTCAGTACACAACAAAGAATCAGTTACTACAACTTGGTAGGGGCCAAAAAGGAGCGTTTGAATGTCTTGGGACGTTTGATTGTTCGACCAATCATAGTAATAACCCGAAAGGATAGAAGGAGTTCCTCCCACTACTGTTAGATCGATACTACCTGTTGAAGCACCAAAACAAAGTATATCAACATGTGTTTCTGAAATAGAAATCGGAGCAGCAGGTTGAGTAATTACCGTTGAAATACTATCTGTACAACCGTTTGCGTCTGTAACAAGTACTTGGTAATTACCTGTGTCAAGAGCAATAACATCTTGAGAAATCTGCCCATTGTTCCAAGCATAGGAATAGTTTGGCGTTCCACCAACAACCGATAGATTGATTGAGCCGGTAAAATCTGCAAAACAAGCTACGTTTACTTGTGACATTGAAAGTGAAAGCGGCTGAAGCGGTTGAGTTACGTTAAAACTAAAGGAGTTGACACAGTTATTTGCATCGGTAATCTGAACGGAATAATTTCCAACTGAAAGTGAACCAATATCCTCTGTTGTTTGAGAATTTGTCCATAAATAGGAGTAAGGAGCTTCACCACCAGTTGTTGAAATATCAAGTTGACCATCACTTCCTGCGAAACAGTTAACGGGAGTCATTTGAGCAGTTGAGGTAATTGCGACAGGTTGAGAAAGTGTAAGCGAATACTGATTTGAACAGCCATTGTCATCAACTACAGAATAAAGATAAGTACCCGATGTAAGATTGCCAACATCTTCACCTGGAAGTAATGTTGGACAGAAATAAGAGAAGGGAGCAGTCCCTCCAAAAATAGTAGCATCTATAGCTCCTGTAGAGAATCCGTTGCAGAGAATATCAGTATTTACAAAAGTAGCATAGAGGGAGTCTGGCTGAAGAATTTCAGTTGTACCTTGCAC
>JBIKQS010000200.1:0-4905 GCA_044349575.1 Crocinitomicaceae bacterium | reverse complement strand
CGAATGCCAAACATTCTCCTTATGGTATTGCATTTAATGAAAGTCAACGGTTAGCGATCAAAGCTGATTCTACCTATGGAAAAAAAGATGACAATGCAGGCGAAGCCGGACTAATCGCAGCCAGAAGTATTGCTTTGTTAAGTTATCGATCGTATCAGGGATATTCCTTTTCTCAAAATGAAGATTCTGATGATGTTCTAACTAATTACAAGGCAAGTTCCTATCAAAAATATCAGGGGATTAAATTAGCTAAAAGGTTTAATGCCTATTCCTATGTACTTCTTTCACATGCGATGGATGCGCATAACGTAGGACGAAAAAGGAATGGCATAGAAAAAGCGCTGGCTCAAATTAAGGCAAAAACATTAATTATAGGAATTACTTCAGATATTTTATTCCCCATAGAGGAACAGAAAAAATTATGGCTTCATATTCCAAATTCTAAACTGAAAACGATTGAATCTTCTTTCGGACATGACGGATTTTTGATTGAACATGAAGTATTAAATGAACATTTCAGGAATTTCCTCAATTATAAATCACAATCCTTTTTTAAATCTACAAAATTTAATGAATTATTTACCGCTTAAAAACAATACTATGTCACACTTAAAAATTGGTCTTTTTGGATTCGGATGCGTTGGATCCGGTTTATACCAAGTACTTAATCAAAATAAACAACTCGATGCAAGAATCGAAAAAATTGTTGCTAAAGATCCAACAAAAATCAGACAGAAAACCAATATTCCCATTGTTTTCGATGCCAAAGAAATATTGAACGATGCTGAAATAAATGTTGTTGTCGAACTAATCAATGACAGCCATGAAGCCTATCAAATTGTTAAAGAAGCACTTGAGAAAGGAAAACATGTTGTAACGGCCAATAAGAAACTCGTTGCTGAACGGTTAAATGAACTCATTGAGCTTGCCAAAATAAACAACGTTTCTCTTTTGTACGAAGGTGCAGTGGCTGGATCGATTCCAATTATTCGAAATTTAGAAGAATACTACAACAACGATACCTTGACTCAACTAGAAGGAATTGTAAATGGAACAACAAATTATATTCTGACCAAAGCCAATCAAGGATTTTCATATTCTGATGCCCTAAAAGAAGCTCAAGAAAAAGGTTTTGCAGAGGCTGATCCTACTTTAGATGTAGATGGTTTTGACCCTAAATATAAGCTAGTAATTCTATTAAAACATGCTTTTGGCGTTTGGGTTCCGCCAGATAGATTAGTGAATATTGGTATCCGGAATTTAAAACCTTACGACATCCAATATGCGAATGAAAAAGGTTTTCGAATCAAATTATTTGCATCTGCAACAAAAGATGAAAATGGAATTACCGCTTTTGTTGCTCCCCATTTCATCGAATCTTCACATTCTGCCTATCACGTTGATGATGAATTTAATGCTGTTGTGGTTCAAGCTGCTTATGCTGACAAACAATTATTTTACGGAAAAGGAGCAGGAAGCTTTCCAACGGCAAGTGCAGTTTTATCTGATATTTCAGCCTTGCAGTTTAATTACAAATATGAATATCGCAAATCTACCAATGAATTACACAATTTATCAAATAATTTTGAATTGTATGTTTACATAAGTTCCTCTACAACGGAAGCGCTTGATCGCATTAAATTTGAAGAAATCGACGATTTATATGTAAGTAAAGGTTATGGTTATAAAACTGGGAAAATTCGTTTTGGTGAGATTCAAAAGATTCATTGGAATGACCAACAAAATCTTTCTTTGCTCATTTTTTCAGGAAGCACAAATCGTAACATGAAAACCGAGAAGGCAAACAATTATAATTTTAAATACAACTGATATGAAAAATGGAATTCAATTAAATGAAAAAGTAATTCGCTTAAATGCCTTCTTAACGATTATCGCTGCGACCTTCATTCTAATTTTTAAGAACGAATGGCTTGCGCTTTTCCTTGCATTTGATTTTTTATTACGCGGATTTACCAGCGTTAACTCCCCATTGACACTTCTTTCAAAATTGATAGTTAGGCTCTTAAAACTCCCACCAATTTCAGTGTATGCTCCCCCTAAAAAATTTGCTGCAAAGGTTGGCTTACTTTTTACCTTGCTCATTTTTGTTTTCACTTTAATACAATGGGAAATTTTGACAATCCTTGTATCGGCAGTACTAATCTTTTGTGCTTTTTTAGAAGCCTTTCTTAAGATTTGCGTTGGATGTTATGTTTATGATTGGTTAGTTGTTCCCTTATTTTTTAAGAGTAAACAACAAAAAGTTAGGTAAATGAGATTAAAAACCTGTGTTCGGTTATTCAAACATTGTCAAAACACCTGTAAATAGTGAGATCCGATATTTTTTAAATCGGAATATTCTAATATTTCGATGCGAAAAAGGGAAGTAGATTGCTGTTTAGATGTGAAATTGCGTATTCTTGGCTTAATTTAAAACCTTATTTCCTGCGTTAGCTTTTAACGTGATAACCCGTTATCCCTTATAAAATCTTCCTTGCAACAAAGTCTTTAAATTAATTTTGACTTTGTTTTAATAATCGAACTCAGGTTAAAAGTATATTTGGATTTTATGAAAGAAAATAATCAAGCTTCGAACTTGAGTTTACTTTAAAAAGTCGGCACGCCGCCATGAAAGAAACCATTATTTTTTTTTCAATATTGGAAATGTTTCTGAATAACTTTATTCAAGAACTTCAACTTGTTCCAACCCCCTCCCATATCAGGCTTTGTCTTGACCTATCAAAAATAGCGTAAAGGTTCGATAATTAGATGTTCCTGTCTAAAAGGCTTGCCTCAGTCAAATTTGACTGGCTTTTTGTTTTTAATGATTGAGTTAAAGCGTTTTTAAACCCATTATGAATGAAATGTCTATTTATAGATTGGAATGAATAAACAATTTACGGCACTATAATTTGGATTTTTTGAGATGTATTAGCACTGAAGTATCCAAGTTTAGCTCCTTGGATATTTGTAATTGGATTCGCTGGTGTGGCGCTTGCATTTGGACCATTTCCATTTTGGCTCAAGCTAAAGAAATAATCATATACTGTTTTATCAATACACATCATCTCCACTGAAATAGAATCTCCCGATTTTATTGTTAACTGTTGGTCCACTATTGGAGCTGAATTTACTCCTCCATCTGCAATATCATCACTAATCAACATTATATTCGAGCTGCTTTTAGCTGTTGTTAAATTCTGAATTCGGAAACGATAATAATTCCCTTTACCTGTTGGATCATTGAACTTAGGTATGACAAAATAATTAGGTTCTATTTGACCAGGAACAATAGCATTTTGAAATTCTAGAGCTTGACAATTTACCTTTTCCGGCATTCGACATTGGCTTGTAAACGTCTTTCCATCAACAGAAACCATTAAGAAATAGATCTGTTCGGGAAAACCTTGAAATTGATTAGTTGTGTATAAACCCGGTTGTGTTTCCGTAAGCAAAAAACTGTTCCCCAATTCATCTGTTATTGAAACTGTCGCTCCAGATACATTCGGAACGATGTTGGAATCATCAAAGTTGACCGACTTTGTGAGTTTTACAGTTTGAGTACCTCCAGGAATATCCGTAATGATTGCTTCAATGATAATTTCCGGATCCGTTTCGTTCAGGTTAATATTGATAACCTTTTCACAGGAGGTTAACAAAAGAAGGAATAGGGTTGAAATAGAGATTACTTTTTTCATTAGATTAGAATTTGAAATTATAGGTTATTGAAGGTACCCATCGAAACAAAGAGGTCATTACTGCTTCTGTTTTTGTTGGGTCATTTTCGTTCTGGCGGAATGTTATCGTATATGGATTCCTATTACCGTATGCGTTGTAGCAGCCTAAATTCCAGCTACTTTCGAACTTCTTAGTTTTCTTTTTATACCAAGTCACTCCGATATCTAATCTATGATAAGATGGCATTCGGTAACCATTTCTTTCTGTATATAGAAATTGTATCTGACCGTCTACAATGTATTTACCGGAAGGGAATGTAACCGCATTGCCGGTACTATATACCCAAGTTGCGGAGAACGACCATTTATCATTTAGGTCATAAATCCCAACTAAAGATATATCATGCGTCTTATCCTGACGTGCTGCATACCATTCGTTTTTATTGATTCCATTAATCTTCTTTTCTGTTTTTGACAAAGTGTAACTAATCCAACCATTGAATTTTCCTTTTTTCTTTTTGAGTAAAAGCTCAATTCCATATGCTCTACCAATCCCAAAAAGAAGTTCACCTTCAATTAATTCATTCGCTAAAATGGATGCTCCATCTCTGAAATCTATTTGATTATTCAAGTATTTAAAGTAAACTTCAGTGCTGAATTCGTATTTATTTTCTTTAAAATTTTGGAAAAATCCCAAAAATACTTGATCACTTATTTCGGGCTTAACAATTTTAGATGATGCTATCCATAAGTCGGTTGGATTTGAAGTTGTGGAGTTACTCAACAAATGAAGATTTTGGGTATTCCGAGTGTATCCGAATTTTACTGAATTATTCTGATTTAAAAGGTATGACATCGACATTCTTGGCTCTAAATTGAAGTAACTTTTCACCACTTCTCTTGAATTGTAAATCTGACTAGAAATAGCATTGCCTGACTCGTTGAACTCATAAAAAGTTCCTTTTCCTAATAGTTGAAAAGATGTTCCACGTAATCCGTAAGAAAGGTTGAATTTTTCACTGAACGAAATGTCATGGGAAAAGTAAATACCTGATTCCAAAGAATATCGGTCTTCCAGTTTTACAAAAGACATTGAAGTATTTGTAGAAGAAATCTGTCCTGGTGTTATTGTATGATGGACAGCATCCAGTCCAATCTTAATTTTATTTTTCGGATTTGGAATGTATGTAAAATCTTGTTTAATCCTATAATCACGAATCTTAGAAGC
>JBIKQS010000199.1:0-4926 GCA_044349575.1 Crocinitomicaceae bacterium | reverse complement strand
TAAGCAAAAGTATCGTGTTGTTGATTTCAAAAGAGATAAACATGGTATTCCAGCTACTGTGAAGACAATTGAATATGATCCAAATAGAACAGCTAATATCGCTTTATTGTTTTATGCGGATGGTGAGAAAAGATATATCATTGCACCTAATGGGTTGAAAGTTGGTGATAAAGTTTTGTCAGGAACTGATGCTACTCCAAATGTTGGTAATGCAATGTTTCTTGCAAATGTTCCTTTAGGTACTGTTATTCATAATATCGAATTACAACCTGGTAAAGGTGGTTCTATTGCGAGAGGAGCTGGAACATATGCTCAGTTAAATGCGCGTGACGGAAAGTATGCAATAGTTAAATTGCCTTCTGGTGAAACGCGAATGATTCTAACGACTTGTTTGGCTACAATAGGTTCTGTTTCAAACTCTGAGCACAATCTAGAGGTATCAGGTAAGGCTGGTAGATCGAGATGGTTAGGTCGTAGACCAAGAGTAAGAGGTGTTGTAATGAACCCGGTTGATCACCCTATGGGAGGTGGTGAAGGTAGAAATGCAGGAGGTCACCCTCGTTCACGTAAAGGTATTCCAGCTAAAGGATACAAAACTCGTGCACCGAAAAAACAGTCAAGTAAGTTTATTTTAGAGAAAAGAAAAAAATAGTTTAAGAATATGAGTCGTTCCTTAAAAAAACCACCATTTGTACATTATAAACTAATGAAACGAGTTGATGATGCCCAATCTAATCAAAGTAAGGCAGTCATTAAAACATGGTCGAGAGCATCTACAATTACACCGGAATTTGTAGGTTTAACATTTGCGGTGCATAATGGAAATAAGTTTATTCCTGTATTTGCAACGGAAAATATGGTTGGTCATAAATTAGGAGAGTTTGCTCCTACTAGAAATTTTAGAGGTCACGCCGGTAATAAAAAAGATAAAAAACGATAGAATTTATAACTCATGGGCGCTAGAAAAAGATTAAAAGCAAGTGAACTGAAAGAGCAAAATAGTAAAATTGCTTTTGCTAAATTGAACAACTCTCCAATTGCACCACGTAAAATGAGAATTGTTGCAGATTTGATTCGTGGTTTAGAAGTAAATAAAGCACTAAATATTCTTCAGCATAATGCTAAAGATGCTTCTGTGAGTCTTGAAAAGTTGTTGCGTTCGGCATTAGCCAATTGGGAACAAAAGAATGAAGGAAAAAGCATGGAAGATGAGAAGCTGGTTGTGAAAACAATTCAAGTGGACGGAGGGACTATGTTGAAAAGAATTCAGCCTGCTCCGCAGGGTAGAGCGCACAGAGTTAGAAAGAGATCAAATCATGTTACAATAGTTGTAGATAGTTTAATATAAAGAAATGGGACAGAAAACAAATCCAATTGGCAATAGATTAGGTTATATCCAAGGATGGGAATCTAATTGGTATGGTGGAAATGACTACAAAGACAAAATTGTAGAAGATGATCAAATTCGTAAGTATTTGTTCGCTCGTTTAGCTAAGGCAAGTATTGCAAAAATTATCATTGAAAGAACTTTAAAGTTAATAACTGTAACTATTAATACTGCTCGTCCAGGTGTTATTATTGGTAAAGGTGGTCAAGAAGTAGATAAGTTAAAAGAAGAACTTAAAAAGATTACAAAGAAAGAGATTCAGATTAATATTTTTGAGGTTAAACGACCTGAGTTAGATGCTCGCTTAGTTGCTGATGGTATTGCTCGTCAATTAGAGGCTAGAATTTCTTTTAGAAGAGCTATTAAAATGGCTATTGCTTCAACAATGAGAATGGGAGCAGAAGGTATTAAGGTGAAAATTTCAGGACGACTTAACGGTGCTGAGATGGCTAGATCTGAAATGTACAAAGAAGGTCGTATTCCGCTTCATACGTTTAGAGCTGATATTGATTATGCAGTTTCTGAAGCCCATACAACTTATGGTAGATTGGGAATTAAAGTTTGGATTTGTAAAGGTGAGGTTTATGGTAAAAGAGATTTATCTCCAAATGTAGGTCAATCTACAGGGACATCTCAATCTAACCAAGCTGGTGGAGCAAAGAAAGGTGGACCAGGATTAAGAAGAAAGAAAAAATAATAGATTAGTTAATAGTATTTATCATGTTACAACCGAAACGATCTAAGTTTAGAAGAGTACAAAAAGGAAGAGTAAAAGGATCAGCACACAGAGGTTCAACAATTGCGTTTGGTACTTTTGGGCTTAAGACATTAGAATCTGGATGGATAACTTCTAGACAAATTGAAGCTTCACGTATCGCTGTTACTCGTTATATGAAAAGAGAAGGAAAAGTTTGGATCCGAATTTTCCCAGATAAACCGATAACTTCAAAACCAGCAGAGGTTAGGATGGGTAAAGGTAAAGGAGCTCCAAGTCATTGGGTTGCAGTAGTAAATCCAGGAAGAATAATGTTTGAAGCAGACGGTGTTCCTTATGAAATTGCAAAGGAAGCTCTTCGTTTAGCAGCACAGAAATTACCTGTTAAATGTAAGTTTGTTGTTAGAAATGATTTTGTTATTCCGGTTTAATATATATAATTATGAAACAAGCAGAGATCTTAAAATTATCTACGGAAGATTTAAAAAGTAAAGTTGTTACAGCCAGTGAACAGTTGTCGTCTTTAAAGTTTAATCATAAAATGACTCCGGTTGAAAATCCTTTAAGAATAAGAATATTGCGGAGAGAGATTGCAAGAATGAGGACTGAATTAGAAAAGCGATAATAAAAGAATATTTTAAAACAAGTAGCTTAAAATGGAAAAGCGAAATTTACGTAAAGAAAGAATTGGGGTTGTAACAAGTGATAAAATGGATAAGTCTATTGTTGTTGCTGTCGAAAGAAAAGTTAAGCACCCTAAGTATGGGAAATTTGTGAAGAAGACGACTAAGTTTGTTGCTCACGATGAAACTAATGATTGTAATCAAGGTGATACAGTTAAAATCATGGAAACTCGTCCTTTGAGTAAATCTAAGAACTGGAGATTAGTGGAAATTGTTGAACGAGCTAAATAATATTGAAAGATGATACAAGTAGAATCAAGACTATCAGTTGCGGATAATTCAGGTGCCAAAGAAGTTCTATGTATTAGGGTTCTTGGAGGTACAAGAAGAAGATATGCGTCAGTAGGTGATAAAATTGTAGTGGCGGTAAAGAGTGCAATGCCTTCAGGTGCCGTAAAAAAGGGAAGTGTTGCTAAAGCAGTAGTTGTTCGTACAACGAAAGAAGTAAGACGAGCAGATGGATCATATATTCGTTTTGATGATAATGCTTGCGTTATCCTTAATCAAGGGGGAGACA
The DNA here is from genome assembly GCA_044349575.1 of Crocinitomicaceae bacterium. GTDB lineage: Bacteria > Bacteroidota > Bacteroidia > Flavobacteriales_D > Crocinitomicaceae > UBA952. The sequence continues at coordinate 1,624 of JBIKQS010000199.1, read as the reverse complement.
TGAGAGGTACTCGTATTTTTGGACCTGTTGCAAGAGAATTACGCGAGAACAACTATATGAAAATTGTTTCATTGGCACCAGAAGTGTTGTAATACGATTAGTTAAAAGTTATGCAGATTAAACTACATATTAAAGTTGGAGATACTGTTAAGGTAATTAGTGGTGAATCCAAGAATCAAGAAGGTAAAGTATTGAAAATAGACCGTACAAAAATGCGTGCTATTGTTGAGGGAGTGAATTTAGTTAAAAAACACGCTAAGCCAAGTGCTTCGGATCCTCAAGGTGGTATAATAGAAATGGAAGCAGGACTTCATATTTCAAATCTTATGGTTGTTGTTAACGGTCAGCCTTCTAAAATAGGAAGAAAGTTAAATGATAAAGGGAATTTAGTTCGTTATTCTAAGAAATCAGGGGAGGTGATAAAATAATATGAGTTACGTACCAAGACTTAAAGAAAAGTATAGTGCAGAAATAATTTCAACACTAACAGATAAATTCGGTTATAAAACCGTAATGAGAGTACCAAAATTGTCGAAAATTGTTTTGAGCCAAGGAATTGGTGATGCAGTTGCAGATAAGAAAATGATTGACAGTGCAGTTGCTGATTTATCTCGCATAGCTGGACAAAAAGCAATAGCAACGTATTCTAAGAAAGATATCTCTAATTTCAAACTTCGTAAAGGAATGCCTATCGGTACTAAAGTTACTTTAAGAGGTGATAAAATGTATGAGTTCTTGGATAGATTACTTTCTGTGGCCCTTCCTCGTACAAGAGATTTTAGAGGTATCAATCCGAAAGGTTTCGATGGTAGAGGAAACTACAATATGGGTGTAACGGAGCATATAATATTTCCAGAAATTGATATTGATAAAGTAAGTAAAATATTGGGTATGGACGTAACTTTTGTTACGACTGCAAATAGTGATGAGGAGGCGAAAGCTTTGTTAGACGCATTTGGTTTTCCTTTTAAAACGAAATAAGAAATGGCAAAAGAATCAATGAAAGCGCGTGAGCGCAAAAGAGAAAGGTTAGTTGCAAGATATGCTAAAAAAAGAGATGAGCTTGCAAAAGTATTAAAGTCAACTGATCCTTCTGAAGAAGTTCAAAATGCTAAATGGGATGCTATGATGGCTTTACAAAAGTTACCGGCAAATTCTGCAAAGATTCGTTTGCATAATCGTTGTGGATTAACTGGTCGTCCTAGAGGTTATATGAGAAATTTTGGAATTTCACGTGTTACTTTCCGTGAAATGGCTCTAGCTGGAAAAATACCTGGAGTAAAGAAAGCTAGTTGGTAATTATTAAGAATTTAGTAGAAAAAAGATGAATACAGATCCAATTGCAGATTATCTGACAAGAATTCGAAATGCAAGTAGTGCAGGTTTAAAATTAGTTCAAATTCCTTCTTCGAATTTGAAAGTATCTATGACTCAAATATTATTTGATCAAGGATATATTGCCAACTACAAAGTGGAAGAAGATGGAAAACAAGGTGTGATTAAAATTGCCTTGAAGTACAATACGACAACTAGAGTTCCAGCGATAACAAGAATCGACAGAATATCACGTCCAGGTTTACGTAAGTATGCAGGTACTGAAAATTTACCAAGAGTACTTAATGGT
>JBIKQS010000198.1:0-4951 GCA_044349575.1 Crocinitomicaceae bacterium | reverse complement strand
TATGCAATATTACCTTGGAATTATTGTAACGTCTCTTATTTTTGTGGCTATTCATGGGTATTTAAACCCTAAAAATTGGCGTTACTCCCTCTATGGTTTACTCGTTTTACCTTTTATACTATTGATATCACTAGGATTTGAAACCTTCGGGTTGTGGTTTGCTATTGCTGCTCATTTTTCCTATGATGCGGTTTTGTTTATAGCGATGTTAAATACTAAAAATAGAATAAGTAAATAGGTTCTATTTTTGTTTGAATTTAAAAGCACTGAATTTTAAACCAATTCCAACCCCAATGTTCCATTTTCCATTCGTTGATGAGGTCTTCGGATTGTAATAACATGGGACCTGCAATGCAAATGCCTTGTAACAATAGGTTATTCCAACTCCAAGGGAAGGTGTGATCAATGAATTTTTTGTAGTGCCAGAGTCTTGCTTGATGCGAAGCGAAGGAAGCATACCGATCAAAAGATGTGATTTTCCATAAAGGAAACTCAAATTTGGTCCTGTAAAATTGATGAATGCGCCATTGTCAACATAACCACTTACAAAGATTCCAGAAAATGGTTTAATGTACTTTTCAACGGTTGGAAGTTGTTGATAAGCTTGGGTAAAAGCATTAAGATAAAAGTTGCCAAAAACGAAAAATAGAAAAAGGTTTCTCATTGAGAATAATATTAATTTACCAATCGCCGCCTGCACCGCCGCCACCAAAGCTTCCACCACCAAAACCCCCAAATCCACCACCGGAACTTCCACCAGAGCCTCCTCCGAATCCACCACCTCCGAAGTAAATACCCCCAAAGCCAGATCCACCACCACGTCTTTTAGAGTTTAGGAACAAAACAAAAACAATAATTCCAAGGATAATGAGTAGTTTAGACCACCACGGACCTTCTTCTTTTTTACTGTAATCCTTGTGATTAACTTCTCCTTTCGCTAATTTTTTTAGAACGATGAGTGCTTTATTTATACCTTCATAGTTTTTATTTTCCTTAAGAAAAGGATTCAATTCCTTATCCACAATTAATTTGCATGTTGCATCAGGAATAGCACCTTCTAAACCACGGCCAGTTGCAATAAATGAAGTTCTTTTTCCGTCTGTTTTTGTGGGTTTAATGAGAACAACAATTCCATTATCCTCTTTTTCTTTGCCGACTTTCCATTTTTCACCAAGTTCTATAGCAAAATCAGCGCGATCCATTCCGCTGAAATTGTCAACAATAACCACAACTATTTCATTTGACGTTTCTTTTTCAAAGGTTTCTAATTCTTTCTCAAGTTGTTTTGCTTCGGTAGGATTTAAAAAATTGGGAAATTGTTTTGACAGGTTAACATATAGTTTGGGTGGTGATGGTGGGTTTGGGATTTCATTTTGGGACCAAATAATTGAATTGAAACCAAAAAACAAACAGAGGAAAAAGAAAAATTTCATTTACTTAATAATTTAATTACCAATCTCCTCCAGCACCGCCTCCGCCAAAATCGCCTCCGCCAAAATCGCCTCCGCCAAAATCACTACTTCCGCTGTCCGAGCTACTCCAGCTACTTGATGAGTTATCGGAAGAATTTGAATTTGAGCCAGCGAATATTAAGGGTGTAGTTGACGAGTTTTTACTTTTATTCGAACTGATCTTTATTTCCCTTTCGACGGAATTCAACATAATTAAAATATTTTCTTTTGAAAATTCAAGGTCATTTGAAACAATACAACTTAATGAATATTCAGAAGGATATTTTTCTCTTAAATATGAGTCATGATCAAACCAACTATCAATTTTTCCGCTGCAGTAGCAGAGCACAAAGAAATAGTCAAAAGAAGTTGAATGAATTATATCTGAATAGTTAATTGATTCATAATTGGTTTGATTCATAAAGAGTTTAAAGCCATCAATCTTATCCATGTATTTTCTACCTAATAAAGTGTATTTGTGAATTAGTTTGACCATTATTGCAAACAAAATAAAAACAGCAATCAGATAAACAATTGATAGACCAATGGAGAACTGAATAAAAAAGAAAACTACAGAAAGTAGATGTGTAAATAACCCTATGGCCCAAAATGCAATATTGTCTCTGAAAAATTTGTTTTTGTGCTCTGTTTCAAATTCAGATTTTAACTGATTCACAAATAATCCCAATTTTTCATTGGGTTCAGCGGGTAACCTGTATGATGAATTATTCTCGGAAAACAATGTTTTAAGAACTGTTTTTTCTTCGTTTGATAGTACTTTACTTGAACTAGAGTTTTTATTAGATTCTGCAGCTAATAATTTTTCTAATTCTTGAAAACTGATGGCCAAAAGAAATTCATTTTGTTCTAAATGATTGTATTTAATTTGAATGATTTTCTTTGCTGCTAAACTAAGTAATGATAATTTGAATATGTTTATTGCATTAAATTCTTGATTAATAATAGCATTCAGTGTTGCAGGAGAAATATCTGTAGGAGGGAGGCTGCTTATTTCAATTTTACCTTTTTTGGGATCGATACCGTAGAATAACCACCCGAACAGATAAATGAGTAATCCTACAGAGAAGGAGAAAACAAACAAATAAATATACAAGTTAGATTCTGTAGAATTAGGCTTACCTTCATTACTTAGATCATAATCAATTTCAGGATTATTGCTATTTTCCGTGCTAGAATAATTTGATGACGCATTTCCAACTGAAGGTTCAGGACTATTATTTCCACCTTTAAGCTGGCCCATTATACTACTTAGTCCTTTGTCTATACCTGAATAAAAATCATTGGTTTTTAAAGATGGAATTATTTGATTGTCAACAATTTCTTTTGCTTGAATATCTGTTAAAATCGTTTCTGTTCCTCTACCTGTCGCTATAAAAACTTTTCTTTTTTCTATCGGTTTTATAAGCAAAATCACCCCATTGTCTAAATTATTGTTACCAACTCCCCAATCAGCACCCAGTTTTGCACCAAATTCAGAAGGTTCCAACCCACCGAAATCGTTTACAATAACAACAACAATTTCATTGGATGTTTCTTTGTTGAATTTAACTAGTTTACTTTCAATGGATGAGGCTTGCTCTACGGAAAGGAATTTTGAACTGGTAAAATCGTTATAAAATTTTTTAGGACTTGGTTTTTTGGGTATAACGATCGACGTATTTTCACCTTGACAAGCAACTACTAAAAAGAGTAATGAAAAAAATAAATACTTCATGCCGTTGTTACCTCATTACTCAATTCATTCGTATTAGAATCAGTATTTGGAAAGTAAGACGAAAGCTTTTCACTTAAGAGGGAAACGCTATTGCAAATGCCTTGAAGAAAATTTGAACTTTTAAACTCATTGATTAAATCGACTTTAGTTAGCTCCCAAAATTCATTGCCTACTTTTTCATGAATTCCAATATCTCCTATTATTGCTAATTTTTTGTGGGTAAAGTCCAAATAAATCAATATTCCATTTCTTTCCTTGGTTTCATGCATTTTTAACTCATGAAAAACTTGAACACCTCGTTCATAGGGATCAATTTCACATGAGTTATCAATATGAACTCTTATTTCACCTGTTGTTTTTTGTTCTGCTTCAGAAATTAATTTCTCAATTTCCTTCAGTTCTGAAGTATTTAACATAGTGATTACTTAAAATTGGACTTTAGGGGCATTTTCTGCACCTGCTTGCGCTTTAAATCCGGTTTTCTTTGGAAAAGTTTCGCTATTCAAAAACATACTAGCGAAGAATCCTCTAATGCTGGTATTGTAATCTTTAACGGCTTCATTATAAACATCTCGTTCACGTTTTATACGATTCTCTGTTCCTTCCAATTGAGCTTGAAGCGTAGAAAAGTTTTCTGTTGATCTAATTTGCGGATAAGCCTCATAAGCCAAATTGATGGCTGTATTAATTTTTTTACCTAAAACTTCCAATTGCTCTGGGTTTTTAGCATTCAAAATTTGATCGTTAATTCCGGTAATTCCAGCTCTTGCTTCGGTAACTTTTGTCAAGATTTCCTTTTCGTTTTTAGCTGCTCCTTTCACTGTTTCCACGAGTTGCGGAACTAGATCAGCTCGCCTTTGATAAGCAGATTGAACATTGGCCCATTTTTCATCCACTTTCTCTTGAAGTGAAACAGCTTTGTTATAAATACTGATATAGGTAAAAAATATAATTCCAATTATTCCTATAATTGCACCAATGATAATATAAGATCTTTTCATGTTAAATAATTATTTATCACAAATGTAAGTGAATTAAAGATTCATTGATCGAAATAATTCTTAACAAAATGTAAAATCTTACAGATTATGATGAAAGGAAAACTCTCTTGAATCGTAGGTATTTTCAAATAAGTGTGGATAGTATTTTTTCATTTCCAAATTCATAAGTTCAAGTGGAACATCCTCATATACTCCGTAAAAATGGTCGTAAGTCATGTATTTTTGATCTTTTGCAAATTCTTGAAACAAGGAATCAGTTTTCCCATCCCAATCCAACACTTCAACACGATTCAAATGACAAATTCTTTTATCGAATGCAGGGGTACATTTTACCCATTTATCAGTGAGATAAGCTTCAACAAATCCGTGAAATACTATCTCTGGTCTTTTAAGATACGATGTCAATTTTTCTACACCAATATGATTTGTAACTACAGCAAATCCCAATCGAGCAGGGATCTTGTATTTCCTTAAACAAGCACAAAGAACGATTGATTTTTCAACACACCAAGCACGTTTTTTAAGAAGAATAGTGCTAGCTATTAATGCTTCAGTTCTTAAATCAAGGTGATAAGGATCGTATAAAAAATAATCACGCACATACTCGTACAAACTCACAGCTTGATCAATTGTGTTTTTCTTATTCTCATGATTTTTAAGGAAATTAGTAAAATTTATATGATTAAAATCTAAAAAATCAGTTTCTTCCAAGTAGTTTTGCATGGAGCGAATTTACAACATTAAAGAAAGTGAAAATAGTAAAA
>JBIKQS010000197.1:0-4956 GCA_044349575.1 Crocinitomicaceae bacterium | reverse complement strand
TATCAAAGTAATTAGACCTTAATTTTCTGAAAAAAGACCGTACCTTTGAAACATGTCATTTGATCATGTTCCACTTTCTGAACGAATGCGTCCAAAATCGTTGGATGAATATATCGGACAAGAACATTTAATTGGACAAATTGGTCCTATTCGCAGAGCACTTGACGCTGGTATTCTTCCTTCACTAGTTTTATGGGGCCCGCCTGGAGTTGGAAAAACAACTTTAGCTAACTTACTTGCTGATCAATTAAAACGTCCTTTTTACAGTTTATCTGCCATTTCATCAGGTGTAAAAGATGTTCGAGATATCATTTCTAAAGCTTCTGGAAATCAAGGATTATTTCAATCTAAACAACCCATTGTTTTCATCGATGAAATTCATCGCTTTTCCAAATCTCAACAAGATTCGGTTCTAGGTGCTGTTGAAAAAGGAGTTATTACCTTGATCGGGGCTACTACTGAAAATCCATCATTTGAGGTGATTTCCGCCCTTCTTTCTCGTTGCCAAGTATATACATTGCGAGAACACACGAAAGATGATTTGCTAAAAATTATTGAACATGCATTGAATACAGATTTAGTACTGAAATCAAAGAATATTATTCTAAAAGAGTCAAATGCTTTATTAGCCATTTCTGGAGGTGATGCACGTAAACTATTGAACTTATTGGAGTTAGTTATTGGTGCTGCAAAGCAAAATGACACCATCGAAATCACGGATGACTTAACGAAATCAATCGCCACTGAATCTTTTTCAAGATACGATAAAGATGGCGAACAGCATTACGATATTATTTCAGCCTTTATCAAATCTATTCGTGGAAGTGATCCTAATGCTGCTGTTTATTGGCTAGCAAGAATGGTTGAAGGTGGAGAAGATCCTAAATTTATCGCACGACGACTCTTGATTTTAGCTTCGGAAGATATAGGTTTAGCTAATCCAAATGCACTTCTGTTGGCTACTAGTTGTTTTCAGGCAGTTGAAATGATTGGATGGCCTGAATCTAGAATTATTCTTTCTCAATGTACCATTTATTTGGCTAGTTCACCCAAAGGTAACGCTGGTTATATGGCTATCAATCAAGCACAGGATTTTGTTCGACAAACAGGAAATTTATCAGTGCCCTTGCATCTGCGTAATGCACCAACAAAATTGATGAAGGAATTAGGGTATGGCTCAAATTATTTGTATTCGCATGATTATCCAGGTAATTTCGTTCAACAAGAATTTATGCCGGATGAATTAAAAAACACGTCTTTTTATAATCCAGGCAGCAGTTCAAAAGAACAAGAAATTGAGCAGTTCATTGTCTCGAAATGGGCTGATAAATATAAAAAATCATGAATCGCATTGGATTCTATATTCTTTTGCTTTTTTCGCGATTGCCATTGGTTTTTTTGTACCGAATAAGTGATGTATTTTACTTGCTATTAATTACCCTTTTCCCTTATAGAAAAAAGATAATTGAGACGAATTTGCGCAATTCATTTCCTGAATTACACAATACAGAAATCCGTAAATTAAGAAACAAATTTTACCGCCATTTTGCAGATCTGGTGATTGAAGGGATTAAAAACTTATCGATTTCAAAAAAGGAGTTATCCAAACGTTTTGTTTTTAAAAATCCAGAATTAATCAATAGAATTTTAGCGAAAAATCAGTCGATTATGCTCATATCAGGACATTATGGAAATTGGGAATGGATGATAACGAGTCTAGCTTCATGGTTTGATTGTAAAACCATCGGAATCGGTATGCCGCTTACCAATTCTTTTTGGGATAAGGCACTTAATGAGCGTCGATCTAGGTTTGGTTTGAAAGTGGCCCATTCCGGAAATTACAAGGCAATCATTGATCCTACCGAACCCAAGGTGATTTTAGTATTATCTGATCAATCTCCTTCCAATTCTGAAAATTCGTATTGGATGAACTTCTTAAATCAACAAACGGCAGTGTTGTTTGGTGCGGAATTCATGGCCAATGATCAAAAGTTCGTTCCTGTATTTTTTCAAACAATCAAAGTGAAACGCGGATGTTATCAAATTGAAGTAATCCCATTTGACGGCGAGATTACTCATACTCAATATGGCGAAATTACGAAATGGCATACCCAAATGCTCGAAAAAATAATTCTGAAGCAACCTGAATTTTGGTTGTGGTCGCACAAACGATGGAAACGTGAAATACCTATCCATTTGGAGGAATTAAAAAACAGCCAAGAAGCCAGATTTAACGAACGATTTCGAAAAAAATAGATTTCCAACCCAAAATTATTTTTGTAACTTCATGCCAAATTAACAAAATGAGGATTTTTCTTGGGTTGTTTATCGTCTTAATGTATGCAGGTTTTGCCCTGGGACAGTCGTTGCAAAGTACTGCGTCACCAAAAACTCCTCAATCCAAGGCTGCAGGATGTGCTCCTCCAACAACCACCACCTACCTCGAGTTAAACAATGTGCGGGCAATGATTCATACTGCTGGAAATTTATGGCAAGTTCCGAATCAAAACTTTTCGCAATACGAGATTCCAAAAAATTCAGGAATCATGGCTTTATTTACCGCTGCTCTTTGGCTAGGTGGGACGGATGTTAACAACCAACTAAAACTTGCCGCCTTAAGGTACCGAAATGGCCAAGACTATTGGACAGGTCCACTCACTAAAATAACTGCTGAAACCACCTATGAGAATTGCAGCAAATACGACAAGCATTTTGTGACAACCCAAGATATGATTCGTGAATTCAATGCGTGGTTCGAAGCTGGTTTAGCAGATCAACAAAATGGAACAAATACACAAAGTCAGCAATTCCCTGATTATAAAGTACCTGAGATTATCAAAGAATGGCCTGCTCACGGAGATGTTACACAAGGGCAAGATTATTATTTAGCGCCATTTTACGATTTCAATGGAGATGGTCATTACAATTGGGAAGACGGTGATTTTCCATGGTACGATATCAAAAAAGACAAAGAATGCAATGTAGATCGATCGGTGTCATTATATGGTGACATGAATTATTGGTGGGTTATGAACGATAAAGGCAATATACACACAGAAACGGGTGCCGATCCTATTGGGATGGAAATTAGGGCCCAAGCTTTTGCCTTCGCGTCCAATGACGAGATTAACAATATGACTTTTTACAATTATGAACTTATTAATCGAGGGACTCAAACACTTTACAATACGTATTTTGGTTTTTTTACAGATGGCGCACTGGGTGATCCTTTTGATGACTATGTGGGTTGTGACGTAAGTCGGGGTTTGGGATATTATTACAACGGGGATAATTACGACGGGGATAACTCAGGATTCAAAGGATATGGCAGTTCTCCGCCAGCAGTTGGAGTAGATTTTTTTGAAGGTCCATACCAAGACGATGATGGCATTGACAATGCTTTTGGGATTGGAGAAAACGAAGCTTTAAACGGCATTGGGTATGGGGATGGAATCGTTGATAATGAGCGATTTGGAATGAGAAGATTCCTGTATTATTCAAACACAACAAATGGTGCAAATCCCAATCAAACAGATCCAATTAATGCTTCCGATTATTACAATTATTTGCGAGGCTTTTGGAAGGACGGAACCAAATTTGTTTACGGAGGAAGTGGTCATATCTCCGACCCCGATGCGAATCCTTTGATGCCTTGTGAATTTATGTTTCCAGGAACAACAGATCCCTTGGGATGGGGAACGGGTGGTGTTCCTCAGCCAAATTGGACCGAACAAACAGCTAACAATACACCAAACGATCGTCGCTTTGTGGAATCAGCTGGGCCATTTGTATTAAAACCGGGGGCAGTCAATAATATTACAGTAGGAGTTGTTTGGGCGCGTTCAACCGGAGGCGATCCTTTTGAATCGGTGGAAACGCTAAGGCGAGCAGACGACAAAGCACAAGCTCTTTTTGAAAATTGTTTCAAAGTAATGGATGCTCCTCATGCCCCTGATATGGAAATTCAAGAAATGGATGAAGAACTCATCTTGACTCTTTCAAATTCGCTAAATTCCAATAATTATCAGGAAAAATACGAGGAAATTGATCCATTTATCGTTGCCGCCGATCCTAATGCTGATAAGAAATTTCGCTTTCAGGGTTACCAGATCTATCAGCTAAAAACAAATCAAGTTTCTGTCTCTGACCTACGAGATCCAGAAAAAGCAAGATTGGTAGCTCAATGTGATATTAAGGATGATATTAGTAGTATAATCAATTTTGAATTTGATGACGAACTTGGGTTTAGTGTTCCAATAGAAGTAGTGGATGCTGAAAACAAAGGAATTCGCCACAGTTTCCGAATAGATAAAGATTTATTTGCGCAAGGCCAACCAAAATTGGTGAATTTCAAACGCTACTATTACATGGCAATCGCTTATGCGCACAACAATTATAAAACGTATGTTCCGGATGACCCAACAGGAATTGATGGGCAGAAAAAACCATATTTAGCAAGTAGAAAAGCAGCAGTTGGTGAGGTAAAAGTGATAGAAGCTATTCCACACAACCCAATCCCTGAAGCAGGCGGGACCGAATATGTAATGGAATATGGTTTCACTCCTGAAATCACACGAATAGACGGTCATGGAAATGGTAATCGTTCCCTAGATTTCACTCCTTCTACGTTGGCAAAAATTCTAACCGATGGTTTTGTTGAAAATCCGACTTATGACTTTGGTAAAGGTCCAATAAACATTAAAGTAGTTGATCCATTAAATTTGGTTAGTGGTTATTTTGAGTGTAAGTTTAGAGACTATGTAGCTCCTGCATCAGGTAATAGCGCAGATACAGCTAGTTGGATAGTTTATCGTTATGACAAAAAAAGTGGCGTTGTTTTAGATTCTGTTTCTTCGGAGCAAACGATAGAGTTTGATAACGAACAAATTATTCCTGAATGGGGTATTTCAGTTCAAATTAAACAAGAGAAGTACTTTTTCCCAGATGCTACGGGTC